>NZ_JBNNJZ010000033.1:0-37095 GCF_050270335.1 Streptomyces sp. NPDC059900 | reverse complement strand
GGGGGGGGTTTCGCCCCGGGGGGGGGCGGGGGGGGGGTGGGGGGGGTGGCGGCGTAGGGTGAGCCCTCCGCCCCGCCGCCACCCGGTAAGCCACCGCCACCCGCGAAGCCGCCGCCATCCGAGAAGCCGCCCGCGAAGCCGCGGGAAGCCGCCCCTAGAAGACCGACTCCGCCTCGTCCATCCGATCCTTCGGCACCGTCTTCAGCTCCGTGACCGCCTCCGCGAGCGGCACCATCGTGATGTCCGTGCCCCGCAGCGCCGTCATGCGGCCGAAGTCGTCGCGGTGCACCGCCTCCACCGCGTGCCAGCCGAAGCGCGTGGCGAGCACGCGGTCGTACGCCGTCGGGGTGCCGCCGCGCTGGACGTGGCCGAGGATGACCGGCTTGGCCTCCTTGCCCAGGCGGGTCTCCAGCTCGAACGCGAGTGCCGTACCGATGCCCTGGAAGCGCTCGTGGCCGAACTGGTCGATCGCGCCCACGCCGTAGTTCATGGTGCCCTCCTGCGGGTGGGCGCCCTCGGCCACGCAGATCACCGCGAACTTCTTGCCGCGCGAGAACCGCTCCTCGACCAGCTTGACCAGGTCGGCGGGGTCGAAGGGGCGCTCGGGGAGGCAGATGCCGTGCGCGCCGCCCGCCATGCCGGACTCCAGGGCGATCCAGCCCGCGTGGCGGCCCATGACCTCGACGACCATCACGCGCTGGTGGGACTCGGCCGTCGTCTTGAGGCGGTCCATCGCCTCCGTGGCCACGCCCACCGCGGTGTCGAAGCCGAAGGTGCGGTCGGTCGACGAAATGTCGTTGTCGATCGTCTTGGGTACTCCTACCACCGGCAGGCCCGCGTCCGAGAGCATCTTCGCGGCCGTGAGCGTGCCCTCGCCGCCGATGGGGATCAGGGCGTCGAAGCCGATCTCCTTGGCGAGCGCGGGCGCGTCCTCGCAGGCTGCGCGGAAGCGGTCGCGCTCCAGGCGCGAGGAGCCGAGAATCGTTCCGCCACGGGCCAGGATGCCGCTGACCTCGTTGAGGCCGAGCGAGCGGTAGCGGCCGTCGAGCAGGCCCGCGTAACCGTCCTCGAAGCCGATGACCTCGTCGCCGTAGTGCGTGACGGCTCGGTGCACGACCGACCGGATCACAGCGTTGAGGCCGGGGCAGTCGCCGCCTGCGGTGAGAATTCCGATGCGCATCGTGCTGTGTCTCCTGCTCGCTGTTGATGCGTGTGAGCCGGTCCGATTGTTTCATGGCCGCGAACCCGATGCCGTTCACGCGCAAGGCCGCCGCCCCTCGCACATCGGGTACCCCCTTCCGCCACAGAGAGCCCTCAAGAGTCCTCCCTGCCCGGGGCTGCTCCGCCCGATCCTGGGGAGAAGGCCTTTGGGCCCGCTTAATCGGGCCCTTTGTCCGGCGGGCGACCTAGCCAGCCACAGAGGTATTGTCAAGAGGGCACGGCAACCATATCGGGTCATTTGTCCGGGCTTGAGGCCATGCAGCCCCGAGCCGGCGGAACAGACCAGCGACGAAGGGGAGAGCACGCGTGACGCGCAGCGTGTACGTGACCGGGATCGACCGGGGCGACGGCCGCCAGGTCATCGAGCTGGGAGTCATGGAGCTCCTGACCCGCCAGGTCGACCGGGTGGGGGTCTTCAGGCCGCTCGTCCATGACGGGCCCGACCGCCTCTTCGATCTGCTGCGCGCCCGCTACCGGCTCGCGCAGGACGCCTCGTCCGGCTACGGCATGGACTACCACGAGGCCTCCGCGATCCAGGCGGAGCTGGGCACCGACGAGCTGGTCTCCCGGCTCGTCGACCGCTTCCACCGGGTGGCCAGGGACTACGAGGTGGTTCTGGTGCTCGGCACGGACTTCGCCGACACCCAGCTCCCCGACGAGCTCTCCCTCAACGCCCGGCTCGCGAACGAGTTCGGCGCCTCCGTGATAGCCGTCGTCGGCGGCAAGAACCAGACCGCCGAGTCCGTCCGCGCCGAGACCCGCAACGCCTACCGCGCGTACGAGAGCCTGGGCTGCGACGTCCTGGCGATGGTCACCAACCGGGTGGCGCCCGCCGACCGCGACGAGATCCACGACAGCCTCACCGGCCTCCCCGTGCCCAGCTACGTCCTGCCGGACGAGCCCGCCCTCGCCGCCCCCACGGTCGCCCAGATCACCCACGCGCTCGGCGGGCGTGTCGTGCTCGGCGACGACGCGGGCCTGGCCCGTGACGCGCTCGACTTCGTCTTCGGCGGCGCGATGCTGCCGAACTTCCTGAACGCCCTGACCCCGGGCTGCCTGGTGGTCACCCCCGGCGACCGCGCCGACCTCGTCGTGGGCTCCCTCGCCGCGCACAGCGCCGGTACGCCGCCCATCGCGGGCGTCCTGCTCACCCTGAACGAGCAGCCCGGCGAGGCGATACTCAAGCTCGCCGACCGGCTCGCGCCCGGCACCCCGGTCATCGCCGTCTCCGGCGGCTCCTTCCCCACCGCGGGCGAACTCTTCGCCCTGGAGGGCAAGTTGAACGCCGCCACGCCCCGCAAGGCGGAGACGGCCCTCGGACTCTTCGAGCGGTACGTCGACACGGCGGGCCTGCGCAGCCGCGTACAGGCCCCCAGCAGCGACCGCGTCACGCCGATGATGTTCGAGCACAAGCTCCTGGAGCAGGCCCGCTCCGACAAGCGCCGCGTCGTCCTGCCCGAGGGCACCGAGGAGCGCGTCCTGCGCGCCGCCGACGTGCTGCTCCGCCGCGGCGTCTGCGATCTGACGCTGCTCGGCCCCGTCGAGCAGATCCGCAAGAAGGCCGCCGACCTCGGCGTCGACCTCGCCGACTCGCAGCTCATCGACCCCAAGAACTCGGAACTGCGGGACGCGTTCGCCACCGAGTACGCCGAGCTGCGTGCCCACAAGGGCGTCACCGTCGAGCTCGCGTACGACGTCGTCTCGGACGTGAACTACTTCGGCACCCTGATGGTGCAGGGCGGCTTCGCCGACGGCATGGTCTCGGGTTCCGTGCACTCCACGGCGGCCACCATCCGGCCCGCCTTCGAGATCATCAAGACCAAGCCCGACGCCTCGATCGTCAGCTCCGTCTTCTTCATGTGCCTGGCCGACAAGGTGCTCGTGTACGGCGACTGCGCCGTGAACCCGGACCCGAACGCCGAGCAGCTCGCCGACATCGCCGTCCAGGCCGCCGCGACGGCCGAGCAGTTCGGCGTGGAGCCGCGGATCGCGATGCTCTCGTACTCGACGGGTACGTCCGGTTCCGGCGCCGACGTCGACAAGGTGCGCGAGGCGACCGAGCTGGTGCGCCAGAGCCGCAGCGACCTGAAGATCGAGGGGCCGATCCAGTACGACGCCGCCGTGGAGCCCACGGTCGCGGCAACGAAGCTGCCGGACTCGGAGGTCGCGGGGCAGGCCAGCGTGCTGATCTTCCCGGACCTGAACACCGGCAACAACACGTACAAGGCCGTCCAGCGCTCGGCCGGCGCGATCGCCGTCGGCCCGGTCCTCCAGGGCCTGCGCAAGCCGGTCAACGACCTGTCGCGCGGTGCACTCGTGCAGGACATCGTGAACACCGTCGTGATCACCGCGATCCAGGCCCAGGGCCCGGCCGCCGCCCCCTCGGCATGACCTGCGTGACCTGCATGACTTGCGTGACCTGCACGACCCGCGCGACCTCCGTATGACGTCTACAGAAAGCATTCCTCCCGTGAGCGCCACCCGCGTCCTCGTCCTCAACTCCGGCTCGTCGTCGGTGAAGTACCAGCTGCTCGACATGCGGGACGGCACGCGTCTCGCCGTCGGCCTGGTCGAGCGCATCGGCGAGGCGACCTCGCGGCTCAAGCACACCCCGCTGGCGGGCGGCGGCGAGGAGCGGGAGCGCGAGGAGCCGATCGCGGACCACGAGGCGGCCCTGAAGGCGGTCTCCGCCGAGCTGAGCGCCGACGGGCTCGGCCTGGACTCCCCCGAGCTCGCCGCGATCGGACACCGCGTGGTGCACGGCGGCCTGAAGTTCACCGCGCCGACCGTCATCACGGACGAGGTGCTCGCGGAGATCCAGCGGCTCGTCCCGGTGGCGCCGCTGCACAACCCGGCCAACATCACGGGCATCCGCACGGCGCAGGCCCTGCGCCCGGACCTCCCCCAGGTCGCCGTCTTCGACACGGCGTTCCACACGACGATGCCCGAGTCGGCGGCCCGCTACGCGATCGACGTGGCCACCGCCGACCAGCACCGCGTGCGGCGCTACGGCTTCCACGGGACGTCGCACGCGTACGTGTCCCGCAAGACCGCCAAGCTGCTCGGCCGGGCGCCCGAGGAAGTGAACGTCATCGTGCTGCACCTGGGCAACGGCGCGTCCGCCAGTGCCGTGCGGGGCGGGCGCTGCGTGGACACATCGATGGGGCTCACGCCGCTTGAGGGGCTCGTGATGGGTACCCGTTCCGGTGACGTGGACCCGGCGGTCGTCTTCCACCTGGCCCGCGTCGGCGGGATGTCGATCGACGAGGTCGACGCCCTGCTCAACAAGAAGAGCGGTCTGGTCGGTCTCTGCGGCGACAACGACATGCGGGAGATCCGGCGCCGCGTCGACGAGGGCGACGAGGCCGCCTCGCTCGCCTTCGACATCTACATCCACCGTCTGAAGAAGTACATCGGCGCCTATTACGCGGTGCTCGGCCGGGTGGACGCCATCGCGTTCACGGCGGGGGTCGGTGAGAACGCGGCGCCGGTGCGGGAGGCTGCCGTCGCGGGTCTGGAGGAGCTGGGGCTCGCGGTCGACGGAGAGCTCAACGCCGTACGTTCCGACGAGGCCCGCCTCATCTCGCCGGAGTACGCACGGGTCGCGGTCGCCGTCGTCCCCACCGACGAGGAGCTGGAGATCGCGCAGCAGACCTATTCACTGGTCGGCAATCCGTCATAACCGCAATTCACAGGAATTAATCACCGCAACGCCTGAGCGCACTTCCGCCCATTTGTAGATTCCACCAGACGGAATATTCCGTAGCGAAACAAACCGATAGGATCGCCCCCATGCGCCGTTCCAAAATCGTCTGCACGCTGGGCCCCGCCGTCGACTCCGAAGAGCAGCTCGTCTCGCTGATCGAGGCCGGCATGAATGTGGCCCGCTTCAACTTCAGCCACGGCACGCACGCCGAGCACCAGGGGCGGTACGACCGCGTCCGTGCCGCTGCCGACAAGACCGGCCGTGCCGTCGGCGTCCTCGCCGACCTGCAGGGTCCGAAGATCCGCCTGGAGACCTTCGCCGAGGGTCCCGTCGAGCTGGTGCGCGGTGACGAGTTCACCATCACCACCGAGGACGTCCCCGGCGACAAGTCCGTCTGCGGCACCACGTACAAGGGTCTGCCCGGTGACGTCTCCAAGGGCGACCAGGTCCTGATCAACGACGGCAACGTCGAGCTGCGCGTCGTCGAGGTGGACGGGCCGCGCGTGAAGACGATCGTCGTCGAGGGCGGTGTCATCTCCGACCACAAGGGCATCAACCTGCCCGGCGCGGCCGTGAACGTGCCCGCGCTCTCCGAGAAGGACGTCGAGGACCTGCGCTTCGCCCTGAAGATGGGCTGCGACATGGTCGCCCTGTCCTTCGTGCGCGACGCCGGTGACGTCAAGGACGTCCACAAGGTGATGGACGAGGAGGGCCGCCGGGTCCCCGTCATCGCCAAGGTGGAGAAGCCGCAGGCCGTCGCCAACATGGAGG
This sequence comes from Streptomyces sp. NPDC059900, assembly GCF_050270335.1. Classification (NCBI taxonomy): domain Bacteria; kingdom Bacillati; phylum Actinomycetota; class Actinomycetes; order Kitasatosporales; family Streptomycetaceae; genus Streptomyces; species Streptomyces sp. NPDC059900. The sequence goes on along the minus strand of NZ_JBNNJZ010000033.1, from coordinate 31,397 downwards.
GCGTCGTCGCGGCCTTCGACGCCGTCATGGTCGCCCGTGGTGACCTGGCCGTCGAGTACCCGCTCGAGAAGGTCCCGATGGTGCAGAAGCGCCTCGTGGAGATGTGCCGCCGCAACGCCAAGCCGGTGATCGTCGCGACCCAGATGATGGAGTCGATGATCACCAACTCGCGCCCGACGCGCGCCGAGGCGTCCGACGTCGCCAACGCGATCCTGGACGGCGCGGACGCGGTCATGCTGTCCGCCGAGTCGTCCGTGGGCGCGTACCCGATCGAGACCGTCAAGACGATGTCGAAGATCGTCCAGGCGGCCGAGGGCGAGCTGCTCTCCAAGGGACTCCAGCCGCTCGTGCCCGGCAAGAAGCCGCGCACCCAGGGTGGTTCGGTGGCCCGTGCCGCGTGCGAGATCGCGGACTTCCTGGGCGGCGAGGCGCTGATCGCCTTCACGCAGTCCGGTGACACGGCCCGCCGTCTGTCCCGCTACCGCGCGGCCCAGCCGATCCTGGCCTTCACCACCGACGCCGACACCCGCAACCAGCTCACCCTGAGCTGGGGCGTGGACTCGTACGTCGTGCCGCACGTCGACAACACCGACGCGATGGTCGAGCTCGTCGACGCCGAGCTGGTCAAGCTCAACCGCTTCAACGACGGCGACACCGTGGTCATGACGGCCGGTTCGCCTCCCGGCGTCCCCGGCACCACCAACATGGTCCGGGTGCACCACCTGGGCGGCTGACACCCCCGGAACAACACTGAGGGCGCCCCCTGATCCAGGGGGCGCCCTCGGCGCTTTGCGGCTCCCGGTGAAGATCGGCCGAAGATCAGCCGGTGATCATGGTGAAGATCAGTCGGTGATCGTCTGGTGCAGACCGGGGATGTGCAGGGTGCCGCCGAACTGGCCCGCCTGCTTGACCTTCACGTCCGTGAAGTAGATCAGCGGGATGTTCAGGGGCGGCGGGTGCTCCGGGTCGAACGTGATCGGGATGAGGCCGAAGAGCTTGCCCGAGATGCTCTCCGTGTACATCGTCGTCTTGCCCTCACGAATGGTGGACGTGGAGCCCTTGGCGGCCTGAACGTGGTACTTCTTGCCGCTCGGGCCGTCGACGATCTGGTGCAGGTCGCCGATGTCGGTGCTGTCGACGACGTACTTCAGGGCCTGCTTGCTGCTGCCGTTGGCCGTCTGCACGTTCACGACACCCTGGTAGTCGGCGCCCTTGAGCGTCAGGGAGCTGGCCTCCAGGTTCCACGGCTGGTTCGGGAGCGGCGCGGGCGTCTGCTCGTTGTCGCCTTCGACCTTCTTCTCGACCACGCACGGGAACGGCTTCTTGCCGTTCTCGTCCGGTGCCATCGGGTCCTCGGCCTCTTCCTTGGCCTTCTCCGCAGCCTCGTCGGCCGCCTTCTCGGCGTCCTCCTTGGCCTTGTCGACCTCGTCCTTGGCCTTGTCGGCGCCGTCCTCGACGTCCTTGGTGACCCCGTCGACGGTGTCCTTGACGGGCTTGGTGACGTCGTCGACCGTGTCCTTGGCCGAGTCCTTCGCCTTCTCCTCGGACTCTTCGGCGGAGGACTTGCTCTCCTCCGAAGCCGAGGGGGTCGGCGTCGGGCTCTCGGACTCCTTCTCGTCGGGCGTGAAGATGTCCTTGAGCGCGTCACCCACACCCAGCGGGTCCAGCGGGTTCTTGGTCTCGGAAGGCTCCGGAGCGGGCTCCTCGGCCTTGTCCTCGGAGTCCGACGGGGTCGGCTCGGCCTTGTCGGAGCCGTCGGAGCCGTCGGCGTCCGAGCCGGCCTTGTCACCGGCGGAGGGCGTCGGCTCGGCGGTGGCCTTGCCGGAGTCGTCCTTGCCGCTCTCGTCGGCCTTGTCGGCGGCGTCCTTCTGAGCCTGCTCGGCCTTCTCCTTCTCCGCCTTCTCCTCGGCAGCCTTGTCGGCTTCCTTCTCGGCGTCCTTGGACGCCTCGTCCGGCGCGGTGACGCACGGGCCGTCCTGGAAGGGGTTCTTCGGCTGCGGCTTGGCCTGCGCCAGCTGGGGAGTCAGGCCCATGCCCATGAGGACTGCGGTCGGCATGGCCGCGATGGCTATCGCCTTGCCCGCCGGAACGTGCAGGCGGGTCAGGAGCGGCTTTCTGGGTGCCGCGTGGCGCGGCCCGGATCTCGCGCGGGGCTGCCCCGCGGAGTCCTCATGGTGCACCTCGTCAGCCGGCACGGTGCCTCCCGTTCGTCCCGTTGTCCGGGCTCGTTCCTGACAGATCGTCCGTAGTGCCGCTCACCCCGTTCGCGGCCCCCGCGGCCGCGGGCTCCGGCGCTCCGTGGTCGGAGCTGTCGGCCTGCCCCTTCGCGGACTTCTTCGCCGGCTTGGCGGCCGCCCAGGAGATGCCGAGGGCACCGCCGGTCAGGGCGAGCAGGAAGCCGATGACGAAGCCGCCGAAGTTGGAGACCACCAGAGAGACGAGGGCGAGCAGGATCGCCGCGACGCCCGCGAAGATCCTGGAGTGCGGCTGGAACCACATGGTCAGGCCGAGCACGACAAGCAGGACGCCGATGATCAACGAGCCGGCACCGGCGGTCGTCGCCATCCGGATCGTCATCGTGCCGAGCGTGAGGTTCGCGTACGGGAAGTACATGATCGGGATGCCGCCGAGCAACGTCAGCAGACCACCCCAGAACGGGCGCTGACCGCGCCACCCTCGGAACGATCGGCGCATCCGGCCGAGCTTGTCGCCCAGTCCCACTTGCGCTTCGGCGCTCATGTCGTACAGCTCCTCGGGGAATGGCGTTGGTTCTGTGTGTCCTGCGGATTCGGGCACGGGGACGGTTTGAGTTCAAGATCCGTCGCGTCCCCGCGCCCGGCCGTGTTTCGCAAGAAGTGCCGCTGCTAAGGCATCAGTTGCCTCAGTAGCACTCGTGCTTGCCCTTCTTGACCGACATGCCCAGGCCAGAGAGCTTGAAGGTGCCCGCCGTGGTCGCCCACGCACGCTGCTTGACGTCGGTGAACTTCACCTTGTCAGCCTGCTGCGCGAACGAGTCCGGGGCGTACTTGTCGCCCTTCGACGGGCCCGGGCCCTTGGTGGTCTGGTCGACCGAGACGCCGATGTCCACGTTCGTGAACGTCGCGTCGGCCTTCAGGTCATCGGCGTCGATGTAAAGCTTCTTCGCCTCGACCCTGGGGCCGCCCTTGGCGCCGGCCTTGAGGGTCATCGACACATCGCCGAAGACGGGGACCGGAACGACGACGGACTGACACAGGTTGGTGATCTTGGCCGAGTCGAGGCCGACGACGGCGACCGGGTGGTTACCCGACTTACCGCTGTCAAGCGCCCCGTACTGGACGAAACCCGTACCGTCGAGCTGGTCGGCAGTCACCTTGAACTGCTGACCGGACACACTGAACGATGCCGCGAGTGCACCCTGCGAGAGGGCCACGCCTATCGCGGCAGTCGCCGCGACGCTCGGCACCATGACTACGGCGAACCGCTTCCATCTGGTTCCGCCACGAGCCACGGACTCCATGACTTTCCTCCTTCTCGGACGTACATCTCCGGCCCTGACTGCTCCCGTTCGGGCGGCTCAGCCGGGCAGGGATGGGAGAAGCGCTACGTCCTCGGGAAGGAGAGCGCCCGCATGGGAAGCGCGAAACGCGCCACTCACCGGCGATCACCCCCGAGCGACAACCACTGGTCGCACGCGACACGCACAACCTGCCGGACAGGCCCTGCCGGACGGCAGAGACCCCCCTGTCCTAGACCGGCGACGGGGTGTCTCCGGCCTGCTCGGTGGGGACCCAGAAACCCCGCTCCCGACTGGCTTTCGGGACTGCGGGTTATTGGACCGAGCGTCGCCGATCGTGGTGCATTCTCGTCCCCCGCACAAGGGGGTTCGTTACTCGCTAGTAACGGGCCGATAACCGAAGCACGACCGCCCGGTATCGGTCGGGCACAGACGGTGCACCCATGGCCAAGAACAGACCGGGATGTTGAAGGACACATCAGGACAGAAACCTGACCTGGACTTACTCCAAGTAACAGCGGCCGCGTTTACCAAGTTTTGGTAAAGCGCGGCCACTGTGACGCCTGTGCGGCGAATTTTCACTTGGGCATCACAAGCCCCAGCGTTTAGAGACTGGTCAGCGAACGGCCCCGGGCAGGGGCTGATCGACTTGCTCGGTCAACCTGACCGGGGTCGGTCAGAAAAGCACCCGCGCGAGCTGCGTGCGGGCCGCGGTCACCCGCGGGTCGTCCGAGCCGACCACTTCGAGGAGTTCGAGCAGCCGTACGCGCGCGGCGTCCCGGTCGTCGCCCGCCGTGCGCCGGACCGCCTCGATGAGCCGCCCGAAGGCGTCCTCCACATGGCCGCCCACCAGGTCCAGGTCGGCGGCGGCGATCTGCGCGGCCACGTCCGACGGACGGTCGGCGGCGTCCTTGCGGACCTGCTGCGCGTCCAGACCCTGCACGCGCTGGAGCAGTTCGGCCTGGGCGAGGCCCAGCTTGGCCTCCGTGTTGGCCGGGTCGTCGTTCAATACGTTGCGGTAGGCCTGGACGGCGCCGGCCAGATCGCCCGCGTCCAGCGCCTGGACGGCGGCTTCGAGCAGGGCGTCGTGCGGACCCGCGGGGACCTCGGCGACGGGGGCTTCCTGCTGCGCCCCGCCCTCGGCGTCCGGGTCCACCACGAGGCCGGTCAGGCCGAAGCGCTCCTCGCCGACCTGGATCAGCTGGTCCAGGGTCTGGCGGATCTGCTCCACCGGGGCCGCGCCCTGGAAGAGCGGCAGGGCCTGCCCGGCCACCACCGCGAAGACCGCGGGGATCCCCTGGACGCCGAACTGCTGCATCAGCATCTGATTGGCGTCCACGTCGATCTTGGCGAGGACGAAACGGCCGTTGTACTCCCGCGCGAGGCCTTCGAGCAGCGGGCTCAGCTGCTTGCAGGGTTCGCACCACTCGGCCCAGAAGTCGATGACGACGGGCACTTCGGTGGAACGCTGCAGGACCTCGCGCTCGAAGCCCGCCTCGTCGACGTCGATGACGAGACTCGACGGGGAGACGCCGGGCACCGTGCCCCCGCCTTGCCTGGCCGCTTCGGCGCGCGCCTGCTCCGCCTTCGCCTTGGCCTCCTGGGCCGCCTTCACGGCGGCGAGGTCGACGACTCCGCTCATGGACATGTTCCGTGGCTGCATGAGTACATCCTCCCCCAAGCCGTACGGGAACCGCGCCCGTCCTAAGCCCCCCGCCGGATTGCGGGGCCGCGGACGGCCGTGGCGCCAAGGTCCCGAGGAGGACCGATGGTTGTCGGCGCAGGGTCCCCACCCTGTTGCCGGTGCTTGCCGCTGTGGTGTTGCCGTGGTGTCGCTGTGGTGGTCGCCGCAGATTTCGCTGCGGTGGTCGCTCGGCGAAAGAGCGTGGGCGCCGAGGAGTTTGCCGTTCGTCCCGCCCACATCTCTTTCGCTACGAGTCGTAGCGTAACTGCCATGGGGTGCCGCGTGGGCGGCGGGCCTGCGCGAACTTCGGTGATCTGCCTCACTCGCCGCCGGTCGCCGCAGCTCTGGCCTGTTCCGTACTGGCCGGTATGGTCACGGGATGCAGAGCCGCATCCCCCCTCCCGTCCGCACCGGCGGCCGCCCCCGCAACGCGGCGGCGGACACCGCGATCCTGGAGTCGACCCGCCAGGCCCTGGTCGAGCTCGGCTGGTCCAAGCTGACCCTCGGCGACGTGGCCACCCGCGCGGGCGTGGCCAAGACGACGCTCTACCGGCGCTGGGCGGGCAAGAGCGAGCTGGTCGTGGACGCGGTCGCCGAGCTGTTCGACGAGCTGGAGCTGCCGGACCGCGGCAGCCTGGCCGCGGACATCGAGGGCGTGGTCCTGCAGTTCGCGGCGCTGCTGGGCCGCCCCGAGACGAAGACCGCGCTGATGGCGGTGGTGGCCGAGTCGACGTCGGACGAGCCGCTGCGCGAGCGCATCCGTACGTCGATCGTGGACCGCCAGAAGCGGTTGGTCCTCGCGGGGCGCAAGCGGGCGCAGGACCGGGGTGAGCTCCCCCCGGAACCGGACCCCGCCACCGCGGGACACACGGCCGACCTCATCTTCGACGTGATCGCGGGCGCGGTGGTCCACCGCGCCCTGGTCAGCGCGGAACCGGTCGACGAGGACTGGGCCCGCCGCTTTACGTTGCTCTTGCTGGGAGGGTTGGCGGCGGCTGCGGGGCAGTGACGGGCCCCCGGGCCTCGACCGCCGGTCCTGTGCCGCCCGCTTCGCGGTGGATTTTTGCCCGCCAACCCGCCCGATGACTCGGGGTGATCGGGTGGGTGGGCGGGAGACATCCGCCGCGAAGCGGCGGGACAGGATCCGCCCCACTGGCCCGCAGGTGAACCTCAGACCTGATAGCGATCGGCGGCGAACAGATGGAGGTTCTCCGCGACCCACGCGGACGTCCGCCGCAACCCCTCGCTCAAGGAAACCGACGGAGTCCACCCCGCCCACTCCCGCGCCCTGGAGTTGTCGGACAGGAGCCGCTGGACCTCGCTGCCCGAGGGGCGCAGGCGGGCCGGGTCCACGACCACCTCCGCGTCGCGGCCCGAGGCGGTGATCAAAGCCTTCGCCAGGTCGCCGACGGAGATCTCCTCGCCCACACCGAGGTTCACCGCATGGCCGAGCGCCGCCTCGCACGCCGCGAGGGCCATGAAGCCGCGCGCGGTGTCCGTCACGTACGTGAAGTCCCGGGTGGGCGTCAGCGAGCCCAGCTTGATCTCCCGTGCCCCGGAGTGCAGTTGGGCGAGGATCGTGGGGATCACCGCACGGGCGGACTGCCGTGGCCCGTACGTGTTGAAGGGGCGCACCACCGTCACCGGCAGCTCGAAGGCGTGGAAGTGCGAGAGCGCCATCATGTCGGCGCCGATCTTCGACGCGGAGTACGGGGACTGCGGCTGGAGCGGGTGCTCCTCGGAGATGGGGGCGGTCAGCGCCGTCCCGTACACCTCGCTGGTGGACGTGTGGACGAGCCGCCGCACCGAGTGCCGCCTGCACGCCTCCGCGACGTTCTCGGTGCCGACGACGTTCGTCTGGACGTACGCCCCCGGTGAGTCGTACGAGTACGGGATGCCGATCAGCGCGGCCAGGTGGAAGACCGTGTCGCAGCCCGCCACCGCGTCCATCACGCGCCCGGCGTCCCGCACGTCGCCCGCGAGCATCTCGACCCGCGGGTCCCCGAGGAGATGCGCGAGGTGCCCCTTCTCGGCGTACGGCTTGTAGTGCACGAAGGCGCGGACCTGTGCCCCCTGCTCCAGGAGCAGGTCGACGAGCGTCGAGCCGATGAAGCCCTCGGCCCCGGTGACGAGGACGGTGCGGCCGGCCCAGCTGAAGGCGGCGTCGTTGATGCTCATGCGTACTCCAAGTGCGGTGTGTGCTGGGTGAGTTCGATGACCCGCTCGGCGAGCAGGTCCGCGGCCCTGGCATGCGGGCCCGGATCGGCCGCACCGCTCATCGCGGCGAGCCGCGCCGGGTCGGCGAGCAGCGGTCCGACGAGTTCCGCGAGCCGCGCGGCGGTCGTCTCGCCGTCGGAAAGCAGCAGCCCCGCGCCAGCGTCGGAGAGGACCCGCGCGTTGTGGGTCTGGTGGTCGCCGGGGGCGTGCGGGTAGGGGACGAGGACGGCGGGCACCCCGGTGGCGGCGAGTTCGGCGACCGTCGCCGAGCCGGCGCGGCAGACGACCAGGTCGGCCGCGGCGTACGCGAGGTCCATCCGGTCCAGGTAGGGCACGGCGCGGGCGGTCGCCTCCACGCCCGCCTCCGCAAGCCGCCGCCGCGTCTCGTCGAGGGCCGCGGGCCCGGTCTTGATGAGCAGTTGTACGTCGCCGCGGTGCCGCCAGCGCTCCGCGAGCCCCACGGCGGCCTCGGTGAGCCGGGCCGCGCCGAGGCTGCCGCCGTTGAAGAGCAGCAGCCGGGCTTCGTCCGGCACCCCGAACTCCCGCCGTGCCTCGGCCCGCAGCGCGCCCCGGTCGAGCGCGGCGAGCGGCGCCGCGATGGGCATCCCGGTGGTGTACGCGTACTCGCCGCCCGGCAGATGCTCCCGGCTGCGGTCGAAGGCGACGGCGATGTTCGGGGTGAGGCGGGCCGCGAAACGGTTGGCGCGGCCGGGGACGGCGTTGGACTCGTGGATGAGGCTCGGCAGCCCTGCCATCCGGGCGCCGACGATGACGGGTGCGCTGGGGTAGCCGCCCATCCCGACGGCGACCTGCGCACCCTGCTCGCGCAGGATCGCCCGGCACTGGGCGCCGGACTTCACCAGGGCGGCGGGCAGCAGGAACCGCTTGGCGCCGAGCGACGGGTCGAACGGGATCATGTCGACGGTGTGGAGGCGGTAACCGGCGTCCGGTATCAGCCGGGTCTCAAGCCCCCGCCGCGTACCGACGAAGGAGACGACCGCGCCCGGCACGGCCCGGCGCAGGGCGTCGGCGAGGGCCAGCCCTGGATAGATGTGCCCGCCGGTGCCGCCCGCGCCGATGACGACGGAGAGAGGAGGGCGGGCCCCTGCCCGAGGAGTACGTGCCGCTCCCCCGGGAGTTCGCATATCGGGTGTTCGCATGGCAATGGAGCATCACGAGCAGGTCTAAGAGGGTTTTAAGAGCCGCGTTTGGCACCTTGGGTCCATGAGCTTCACGAGCAGGCCGGGACCGCCCGTGCCCGGCGGCGGCCCGCCACCGGCCAAGATCCTCGTCGTCGACGACGACCCCGAGGTCCGCGCGGCGGTCGAGGACGGCCTCACGATCGAAGGCCACCTGGTGCGCGGCGCCGTCGACGGCAGCCGCGCGCTCGGCGCCATCGCCCGGTGGGAGCCGGACCTCGTGGTTCTGGACGTGATGATGCCGGTCATGGACGGTCTCGCCGTCTGCCGTCAGATGCGCGCCCTCGGCGACCGCACGCCGGTCCTCGTGCTCACCGCCCTCGGCTCCGTCAGCGAACGCGTCGACGGCCTCGACGCGGGCGCCGACGACTACCTGGTGAAGCCCTTCGCCCTGGACGAACTCGTCGCCCGGGTCCGCGCCCTCCTGCGCCGCGCGGCGCCCGAACCGCACTCCCCCGCCGACACCGACGGCCTCGCGTACGCCGATCTGGTCCTCGACCCGTCGACCCGCACCGGGCGCCGCGGCCACCGCACGGTCGAGTTCAGCCGCACCGAGTTCACCCTGCTCGAACTGCTCCTGCGCAACGCGGGCCAGGTGCTTCCGCGCGAACTCATCCAGGAGTCGGTCTGGGGACGCGACTTCGGTCCTGACTCCAACTCCCTTGCCGTGTACGTCGGTTACCTGCGCCGCAAGCTGGAGGCCGGCGGCGAACCACGCCTCGTGCACACCGTGCACGGCGTCGGCTACCGGCTCGGCAGCCCGTGAGCGCCCGGCGCAGGCTCGGCGCCCGGTGGCGGCGCAGGCGCCCGCTGCGCACCCGGCTCGCGCTCGCCGCGGCGGCGGCCGTCGCCCTGGTCGCGGTCGGCGTGTGCGCGGCCGCGTTCCTCGTCATCCGCTACAAGCTCTACCAGCAGCTCGACCAGAACCTCGCCCAGTCGGCGAGCCTCATCGCCCAGCAGCGGAACTTCGACAACGAGCCGGGCGTCGTCACGGGCGAGTGCCGCTACCTCGGCGCCCCCGCCTGCTCGCAGATCGTCCCCGCCGACCCGGCGGACGACCCCGCCAAGCCGTATCTGCTCCCGGTCGCCCACTCCACCAGGGAGGTCGCGAAGGGGCAGGCGGCTCCGTACTACACGAGCCTCACGCTGCACGGCAGGCCGACCCGGATGTACACCACTCACTACGGCAAGGGGGACGCCGTACAGGTCGCGCTGCGCGCCGACATCGCGGAGCGCGGCGTGCGGCAGGCCGCGGGGCTGCTTTCCGCGGTGGGCGGCGCCGGGGTGCTCCTGTCGGGGCTCGGCGGCTACTGGGTCTCGCGCACCGGCCTCGCCCCGGTGGCCCGCCTCACCGCCACGGCGGAACGCATCGCGGCTACCAGGGACGCCCGCCACCGCATCGAGCTGCCGCCGGGCCCGCCGGGCCGCGAGGACGAGGTGACCCGCCTGGCCGCCTCGTTCAACGCGATGCTGGCCGAACTGGAGGAGTCGGTCGCCGCGCGCCGCCGCCTGGTCGCCGACGCCTCGCACGAGCTGCGCACCCCGCTGACCGCGCTGCGTACGAACGCCGAACTCCTCGCCCGCGCCGACCGGCTGACCGACGCCCAGCGCGAGCGGGCGTCCGGCGCCCTGGCCCGCCAGCTCCGCGAGGTCACCGGCATGGTCAACGACCTGATCGAGCTGGCCCGCGACGAGGAGCCGCAGCCGCTCCTGGAGGAAGTCCGGCTCGCTCCGCTGGTCGCCCACGTCGTGGACGCGGCGCGCGGTCACTGGCCGCAGGTGCCGTTCACGCTGCACACGACGCCGGAGGCCGGGAGCACGAGCATTCCCGGCGTCCCGGCCCGCCTCTCGCGGCTCGTCACCAACCTCCTGGACAACGCGGCCAAGTTCAGCCCGCCGGACGCGCCCGTGGAGATCACCCTGACCCCCGCCGCCCTGACGGTCCGCGACCACGGCCCCGGCATCGCGGAGGAGGACCTGCCGTACGTCTTCGACCGCTTCTACCGCGCCGAGAAGGCCCGCGCCCTGCCGGGCTCGGGCCTCGGCCTCGCGATGGCCCGCCAGATCGCCCACGCACACGGAGCGGAACTCACGGCGGAGGGGGCGCCCGGCGGGGGCGCGCTGTTCCGGCTGACGCTGCCGGGCTAGTTGTTCTTCCAGGCGCAGCTGCCCAGCGTGGCCTTGCCCTTGGCGACGAGACGGTCGGCCTCGTCCGCGGGCAGGACGCGGGTGTGCTTGCCGCGGCAGATGACCGTGCGGTCGCCGTGTCCGGCCAGGTCGACCAGGATCTGGTCCCAGTGGCGGTACTGCACGTCGTGCCCGGAGTCCGCGTACGTCCGCACCTTCGCCTTGCCGGGCAGCGCGTCCTGCCAGGTCTTGAGGGTCGCCGGCGGGACGGTGGTGTCCTTCTTGCCGCCGTACAGGTACACGGGGGCGTCGAGCTTCTTCAGGTCCGGTCCCGGCCGCCCGCAGTACAGCTTCTGCTCGTGCACCTGCGGCGCGGGGTCGGCCTGCTGGCCGCGCTGGTTGTAGGTCCGCGCGCCTTCCTCGTACGCCGTGTCGGCGAAGCCCGGTATCGACTTGACGGGGCTGTCGTCCGGGAAGGCCCACCACTTGCGCGGGTCCTTGATGGAGTCCTTCACGGTGTCGGCGAGCTGGTCGTCGGACATCGAGCAGTACTCGGGCTTCGTGCCGTAGGGCGGCAGGGCCGCCGCCAGGTGCAGGGCCGAGATGCGCTCGGGGGCCCGCCCGGCGAGCTCCGCCGCGTAGGGTCCGCCGCCCGAGATGGCGATCACGCTCACGTCGTCCACGCCGAGCTTGTCGAGGACTTCGAGGGTGTCGTCGGCGAAGTCGGCCTTGCCCAGCTTCTCGTCGTACTCCGTGTCGCCGAAGCCGTTGCGCTCGACGGAGATGAGGCGCAGCCCGAGGTCCTCGCGGGTCGAGCGGAAGAAGTCCGTCATGTGCGCGGCGCGGGCGCTCGTGCCGGTGCCGCCTATGAAGAGGACGGGCTTGCCCTTCTTGTTCCCCGTGTCGGAGTAGTGCGCCGTCCGGCCGTTCGACAGCTTCGCCGCGTGCACCGCGGGGCCGAGCGAGTCGAAGGTGTCCTGGACCTTGGGCTCCGCGGGCGGAGTCGCGCTGACCTCACCCGATCCGTACACCGTCAGCGCACCGAGAAGGGTGAGCGTGGCGGCTCCGATGGCGATCACGGCGGTACGAGTGGGGCCGGGCAGGCTCACGGGTGACACAGGGTGACTCCAGGGGCAGGACGTTTGGACGGGCGGCGCCTACCCAGCCCCGTGCATCTGACACCCATCAATTTCGGCCGGGCTCCGAAAGGGCCCCGCAGGGGCCCTTTCAGGGGCGCGAGGAACTGCGCGACCAGCCACAACGGCCCGCAGCTCCCCACACACCGCACAATCCCGAGCTAGAACCCCGGCGGCTCGGTATAGATCCCCCACTCGTCCCGCAGGGCCCCGCCGATCTCCCCGAGGGTCGCCTCCGCACGAACCGCCTCCAGCATGGGGGCGATCATGTTCGTACCGCCCCGCGCAGCGACAAGCATGGCGTCGAGCGAGGCCCGCACCCGAGCATCGTCCCGCGCCGAGCGGCGAGCACCGAGCACCTTGACCTGCTCCCGCTCGACCTCGTGGGAGACCCGCAGGATCTCCAGGTCGCCGGTGACGGACCCGTGGTGGACATTGACGCCCACGACGCGCTTGTCGCCCTTCTCCAGGGCCTGCTGGTACTGGAACGCCGACTCGGCGATCTCCCCGGTGAACCAGCCGTCCTCGATGCCGCGCAGGATGCCCGAGGTGATCGGCCCGATCGGGTGCTGCCCGTCCGGGTGGGCCCGGCGCCCCCGCTCCTTGATCTGCTCGAAGATCTTCTCGGCGTCGGCCTCGATGCGGTCGGTGAGCTGCTCGACGTACCAGGAGCCGCCGAGCGGGTCGGCCACGTTGGCGACGCCCGTCTCCTCCATGAGCACCTGCTGCGTGCGCAGCGCGATCTCGGCGGCCTGCTCGCTCGGCAGGGCGAGGGTCTCGTCGAGGGCGTTCGTGTGCAGGGAGTTCGTGCCGCCGAGCACCGCGGACAGGGCCTCGACGGCGGTCCGTACGACGTTGTTGTAGGGCTGCTGGGCCGTCAGCGAGACGCCCGCGGTCTGCGTGTGGAAGCGCAGCCACTGGGCCTTGTCGGTCTGCGCGCCGTACACGTCGCGCATCCAGCGGGCCCAGATCCGGCGGGCGGCACGGAACTTGGCGATCTCCTCGAAGAAGTCCAGGTGCGCGTCGAAGAAGAAGCTGAGTCCCGGCGCGAACACGTCCACGTCCATGCCGCGGCTCAGGCCGAGTTCGACGTATCCGAAACCGTCCGCGAGGGTGTACGCGAGCTCCTGCGCGGCCGTCGCCCCGGCCTCGCGGATGTGGTAGCCGGAGACCGAGAGGGGCTTGTACGCGGGGATGTCGCGCGCGCAGTGCTCCATCAGGTCGCCGATGAGGCGCAGGTGCGGCTCGGGCTGGAAGAGCCACTCCTTCTGCGCGATGTACTCCTTGAAGATGTCCGTCTGGAGCGTGCCGTTCAGGACGGCCGGGTCGACGCCCTGGCGCTCGGCCGCGACGAGATACATGCAGAAGACGGGGACGGCGGGGCCGGAGATCGTCATCGACGTCGTGACGTCACCGAGCGGGATGTCCTTGAACAGGACCTCCATGTCGGCGGCCGAGTCGATGGCGACCCCGCAGTGCCCGACCTCGCCGAGGGACTGCGGCTCGTCGGAGTCCCGGCCCATCAGGGTCGGCATGTCGAAGGCCACGGAGAGTCCGCCGCCGCCCGCGGCCAGGATCATCTTGTAGCGCTCGTTCGTCTGCTCGGCGTTGCCGAAGCCGGCGAACTGGCGGATGGTCCAGGTCCGGCCGCGGTAGCCGGTGGGGTGCAGTCCGCGCGTGAAGGGGTATTCGCCGGGCCATCCGATCCGCTCGAACCCCTCGTAGGCGTCGCCGGGGCGTGGCCCGTAGACCGGCTCGACCGGGTCGCCGGAGAGCGTGGTGAAATCCGCGTCGCGCTTCTTCGCGGTGTCGTACCGGGCCTGCCAGCGACGGCGGCCTTCCTCGATGGCATGAGCGTCCATACCTTCGAATTTACTAGGACGTCCTAGTAAATGTCGATGGCTGGCCGCCACGGACCTGTCCGTGGCGGTGCGGTTACGCCTTTGCGGTGACCGGGGAGCCGTCGGTGATCAGCGGCTCGACCTCACGCACGACCTTGCGCTCGACGAAGAACGCGGCCGTGGGGATCGTGCCCGAGACGAGCACCCAGAGCAGCTTCCCGAACGGCCACTTCGCCTTGGAACCCAGGTCGAAGGCGAAGATCAGGTAGATGATGTAGAGCACGCCGTGGACCTGGGAGACGACCAGCGTCAGACCCTCGCCCTTGTCGAAGCCGTACTTGAACACCATGCAGGTGCACAGCACGAGCAGCATGACGGCGGTGACGTAGGCCATCACCCGGTAACGGGTCAGCACGGATCGCTTCATGCCCACGAGCGTATCGGCCCGTTTTGCGCGATCTTCGGGCGGCCCCGGCACGACCGGAACACGGGAGTCGGGCACTCCCGCGCAGGCCCGCTACTGCTCGTCGAAATCCTCCGCCGCCACCCGCAGGGGCCGCAGCATCGCGAAGATCTCCGCGCACTCCTCGGCGTCGTACACACCGAGCCCGAAGTCCATGGCCATCAGCTCGCGGGTGGCCGACTCGACGACCTCGCGGCCCTTCTCCGTGATGGAGGCGAGCGTGCCGCGCCCGTCGTTCGGGTTGGGGCGCTTGTCGACGAGGCCGGACTTGACCAGGCGGTCGACGGTATTGGTGACGGACGTGGGGTGGACCATCAGACGCTCGCCGATCTTGGACATCGGCAACTCCCCCGCCTGCGAGAACGTGAGGAGGACCAGCGCCTCGTACCGCGCGAAGGTCAGTCCGTACGGCTTGACGACCGCGTCGACCTCGCCGAGCAGGATCTGGTGCGCCCGCATGATCGAGGTGATCGCGCCCATCGCCGGTACGGATCCCCAGCGCTGCTTCCAGAGCTCGTCGGCGCGGGCGATGGGATCGAAGGGAAGGCTGAGCGGCTTCGGCACGCCAAAGACCTTACCCGCCGGTCACATGGTGGTCAGCCCCGTCTCGCAATTCGGTCGATTGTTCCCGTGAACCGGTGGGTTCGCTCCGGTCCGTACGCCGCGTGGCGCGCGCTTCGGCCGCGAGCGCGAGGCAGCAGACCGTGCCGATGACACCCGCCCCGGTGACGACGGTGCTCACCGCGAAGAACTCCGCCGCGAGCCCGGCGAGCGCCATCCCGACGCCCTGGATCGTCATGAGCCCCGCCGTGTGCACGGTCATGGCCCGCCCGCGCAGCTCTTGCGGCACCGCGTCGACGAACCACCGGTCGACGCCCAGCGTGTACGCGGATCCGGCGCCGGCGAGCGCGAGGGCCAGCATCGCCCACAGGAGTCCCGGCGTGACGGCGTACACCGTGAGCGGCACGAGCGTGAGCGAGGCCAGCGGCAGGGCGATGCGGGCCCGGGTGGTCGCCGAGAGCGCGGACCCGGCGTACAGCTCCGCCGCGATCGTGCCGACCGGCAGCGCGCACATCAGGAGGCCGACGCCCGCGACGCCGACGCCGATCTGGTCCGCGTACGGAGCGGCGAGTGCCTCCGGGGCGACCATGAACATGGGCGGCGCCCACAGCAGGAGCAGCAGCGCCCTGATCCGCCGGTCGCCGAGCACGTGCCTCGTGCCGCTGAGCGAGTACTTCATCAGCGCGGTTTCCGCCCCTCCGCGCGCGGGCCTGCGCTTCGTCCCGCACCGCAGGAGCAGCGCGGAGAGGGCGAACGTACAGACGGTGATGAGGAGCGCCCCGCGCGGCGGGACGACGGTGAGCAGGACGCCGCCGAGCCCGAATCCGACGAGCACGGAGCTCTGCGAGACGATCCGCAGCAGGGAGCGCCCGAGGACGAACAGGTCGCCGTCGCCGAGGATGTCGGTGAGGGTGGCCATCCGCGTTCCGTTGAAGACGGGCGATACGACGGCGATGACGCACCGCAGCGCGAGCAGCCCGAAGACGGGTGTGGCGGGCACGGCCATGAGGGCCGCGCACCCGGCACACACCACGTCGCACAGGACGAGCACCCGCCGCGCCGGGTAGCGGTCGGCGATCCCGGAGAGCAGGGTCCCGCCGACGAGATAGGGCAGCATCCCGAGCGCGAAGGTGAGCGCGCTGAGCAGCGGTGATCCGGTGAGCCCGTAGACGAGCACGGTGAGCGCGACCTCGCTGACGACGACGCCGAGCAGCGAGAAGGCGTGGGCGAGGAAGACGGCGCGGAACTCGCGGATCGTGAAGAGGCGGAGGTAGCCGGTGGGTTCGGGGGCGGGCACGGGGGCGGGTGCGGCAGCGGGATCGGTCGTAGTGGGGTTCTCTTCGGGCATGCCCGCACCCTGCACGCGTGCGTGCCCCTCGCCCTAGAGTTTCGGTTCCAGGCGAATCATGGGGGTCCTGGAGGTCATTGGGGGGTGGGGGCATGCCGAACCGGTTGCATTTCGGGCCGGACGATCTCCTGCGGTGCCGGTTCGCGGTGTCGCCGCTGTGGGAGACGCAGGAAGCCGTACGCACCCTGAAGCGGCCCGACCGGCACGGCTACCACCCGCAGTGGCTGCGGCGGATCCGCGGGGCGGGTGCCGGGCTCGATCTCGCGGCGCTGTGGCTGCTCATGCCGGCGCGCGGCTACAGCCCGGACTTCATCGGCCCGCCCCCCATCGGCCCCGCCGCCACCTTCGAGGAGGAGATCGCGGCCGTGCGCGCGGCCGACCCCGGGTCCGCGCGGCACGAGCTGAAGCGGGCGCTGGCGAGCACCGCGGGGGCCGCCGATTCCGCGCCGGGGCGAAGGCTGCTCGCCGATCCGGCGCGTGCGGTGCGGGAGCTCGCCGATGCCATGGAAGCCGCCTGGCACACCCTGGTCGAGCCGGACTGGCCCCGGCTGCGCGCGCTCCTGGAGGCGGACGTCGCCTTCCATTCGCGGCGGCTCGCGGAGGTGGGCCTGGGTGCCCTGGTCGCCGAGCTCGATCCGCGGTTCACCTGGGCCGCGGAGACCCTGACCGTCGCGCGGCGGGACGACCACGTGCGGCATCTGGCGGGGCAGGGCCTGGTCCTGATGCCCAGTGTCTTCGCCTGGCCGGACGTGGTGGGCGGCCACGATCCGCCGTGGCAGCCGACCCTGGTCTATCCCGCACGGGGCATCGCGGGACTCTGGACCGAGCCGAGCGACCGTACGTCCGAAGCGCTCGTACGGCTCCTGGGGCGGGGCAGGGCCGCCGTCCTGGCCGCGCTCGCCGAGCCGGCCGGCACATCGGCGCTCGCGCACCGCCTCGGGCTCGCCCCCTCGTCGGTCTCCGCGCACCTGGGCGCCTTGCGGGGCGCGGGGCTCCTTGTCTCACGGCGGTACGGGCACCAGGTGCTCTACGAGCGCACGCCGCTGGGCATCGCCCTGGCGAGCGGCGGCAGCTGACGGAGTCCGGGCCGGTCAAGAGCTGACCGGGTCAGGCCCCGGTGTCGCAACCATGGGCGATTGGACCGTTATGTAACGATTGCCGCCCACCCGTCGCCCAAGGGGGCTGGATGCACCGGCTGCTCCGTACGTTCACCGCACTCACGGCTCTCACGGCCCTCGGTCTTACGGCAGGGTGCTCCGCCGACTCCGGCTCCAAGGGCAAGGAGCGGACGTCCGCAGAGGCGGGCGCCACCACCGGCGCCGCCAAGGAGGCCCCGCAGAGCGCCTTCTGGGTGGACCCGGAGAGCGCCGCCGCCCGGCAGGTCCGCCAGTGGGAGCAGGAGGGCCGCACGCAGGACGCCGACGCGCTGAAGCGGATCTCCGAGCAGCCCATGGCGGTGTGGCCCGCCGGGGACGACCCGGCCCCCGACATCAAGGCCGCCGTCGACGGCGCCGCGCAGAGCGACCGCACCGCCGTGCTCGTGGCGTACAACATCCCGCACCGCGACTGCGGCCAGCACTCCGCGGGCGGCGCGCACAGTTCGGACTTCTACCGGCAGTGGATCGACACGTTCGCCGGCGCCATCGGCGACAGGTCCGCGCTCGTCATCCTGGAGCCGGACGCCATCGCGCACATCGTGGACGGCTGCACCCCCGCCGAGTACCACGCCGAGCGGACGTCACTGCTCTCCGAGGCGATCGAGCGGCTCAAGCGGCAGCCCCGCGTGAAGGTCTATCTGGACGCGGGCAATCCGGGGTGGATCAACCAGGCGGACAAGCTCACCGAGCCGCTCACGCAGGCCGGGATTGCCCGGGCGGACGGCTTCTCGCTGAACGTGTCGAACTTCCAGAGCGACGCGACCATCAAGGCGTACGGCCGCAGCCTCTCGGGCACGGTCGGCGGCAAGCACTTTGTGATGGACACCAGCCGCAACGGCAAGGGGCCGCTCGCCGGCAACCGCGAGGACGCCTGGTGCAATCCGCCGGGGCGGGGCCTTGGCACCCCGCCCACGGACAAGACCGGTGACGCGCTGCTCGACGCGGCCCTGTGGATCAAGCGGCCCGGCGACTCGGACGGACCGTGCAGGGGCGGCCCGGCGGCGGGCCAGTGGTGGCCCGACTACGCGCTCGGTCTCGCGCGCAACGCCAAGGCCGCCACCTGACCGCACGGTTCAACCTGACCGCACGGTTCAAGGGGTCCGGCTACTTCACGTGGATCCACTTCGCCTCTGACGACGAGCCGTCCTGGTCCGTCACGAACAGCATGTACCAGCCCGGCGGCACGAGGGCGGTGTCCTCCCTGGGCACGTCCACCGTCACCTCGCCCTTGCCCTTGGTGAGCCCGAGGGCGATCGACCGCTGCTCGACGTCCGTCGTGTGCGTCACCGCGCTGGGGCGCATCAGACGGGCCGACGCGATCTTGCCGGGGTGCTCGGTGCGGAACGTGGCGCGGCCGTCCGCCGCGAGTTCCTCCGGGCCCTCGCCCAGGACCGGGCGGTCCTCGCCCGCCTTGTGCAGCGTGGGCGGCGTGAAGACCTCCATGCGCTGCTCGAAGTGGCCGAGCTTGGTGTTCTGGCTGTTGTCGTAGAGCGGGTCCGAGCCGAAGGTGACGACCCGTCCGTCGGGCAGCAGCAGCGCCTCGGAGTGGTAGTTGCGGCCCACTTCGGGGGAGGCCGCCGCACGGAAGCTGTTGCTCTTGGGGTCGTAGAACTGCGCCTTGTGGATGTTGCTCCCGCCGCGGCCCCGGTAGTCCCCGGAGCCGTTGGACGTGAACACCGAGTCGTCCGGCAGGATCACGCTGTTGAGGTAGCGGGTGCCCTGCGGCAGATCGGGCCCGGTCCGGAAGGCGGGGTTCTTCTCCTTGAGGTCCACCACGGCCGTGCGCGGGGTCGACTTCTCGGACTCGCCGACGCCTCCGCCGCCCAGGATCATCACCTTCTGGTCCTGTGCCGGGGGCAGCAGGACGGACGCGGACGTCTCGGTCTGGTCGAGGTCGACGAGGCCGGGGATCTTGTCGAACTTGTTGGTCTTCAGGTCCCAGAGGCCGGGGGCACGGCCCTTGTCGGCGGGTCCGTAGCCCGCGTTCGACGCCGGGTAGAAGAGCTTGCCGCCCTTGGTGAGGAAGAGCGCGGGGTAGGTCGGGAAGTAGCGCTTGGGGCCGTCGGTCCACTTCTTGGTCTTCGGGTCGTAGATCTCGTTGTCGCCCGGGTCGATCATGCCGACGTCATCGAGGCCGGAGACCGCGAGCACCTTCCCGTCGTCCAGGCCGACGAGCGTGGGGTACCAGCGGGCCTTCTCCATGGGCTCCACGGGGATGTACTTCTCGGCCTTCGGGTCGAACTCGTACGCCGCCTTGATCCCCTGGAAGTCCTGCTTGTCCATGGTGATCTTCTCGGCGATCCCGTAGGCGTTGTCCGCGTCCTTGCCGGTGAGGCCCTCGATCTCGTACTGCGCGGACTTCTTGTTGACGAACTCCTCGCCGTCCCTCGCGCCTTCCACGAAGACGCGTGCCTCGCTCGCCTTGACCGTCGTCTTCCAGGGCTTCATCACACCGGACTTGGTGTACGTGATCTCGTAGTCCCGCTTGGCCTTGGGGACCTTCACGTCGAACTTGCTCACGTACTCGACGCCCGACGGCGAGCGGAAGCGGGTGCCCTTCTTCAGGACGAGGGGCTTGTCGGGGTTCTCGTTCTTGACGCGCATGCCGCCGCCGGCCCGGTTGACCTCTCCGTCGAGGAGTTCGTAGCGCGCCGTGCCGCCCGCCACCAGGAGGCGGCCGTCGGGGAGCTGGGCGTGGCCGGAGCAGAAGAAGTCCTCCGGGGTCGCGACCTTCTTGAAGGTGTCCTTCTTCGGGTCCCACAGGATCGTGTCGAACGACCCGGCGTCGAACTTCTTCTGCTCGTTCCCGGAGCCCGCGACGATCAGGACCTTGCCGGTGTGCAGGAGCGCGGCGTGGATGGCGTTGGTGCGGAACTCGTCGGGAATCCCGATCTGCTTCCAGGAGCCGAACTTGGCCTTGTAGCCGGGCTGCGCGATCTTGTACGCGTGGTACTTCTCCTCGGCGAAGGAGAGCGCCGCCGGTGCGTTGAGTCCTACGAGCAGCGCGCCCGCGCCGACGCCGAGGAGAGTCTTCTTGGTCCGCTGAGAGGGCCGGTACACCATGGGTCAGTTACCTCCTGTCGTCGTACCGGTGGCGAACGCCGGCTCCGGCTCGCCGTCGGCGCCCGCGGTCGCCAGGCCTTCCGCGTCCTGCCTGCCGAGCTGCCGGGCCCGCTCACGGACCTCGCCGCGCGCCTTGCGTGCGCGACGCTCCATGAGCAGCGAGAAGCTCCAGATCGCGACCGGGGCGAGCGAGATGGCCAAGGCGAGGACGGCCCAGGTACGCATCGCCGCATGGGTGTGGTCGAGCACGAAGGAGGCGACCAGCGAGCTGGAGAGCACAGCCGCCCAGAAGAGGTGGATCCGGAAGGTGAGCACCCGGTCCGGGCTCGCGTCGCCGCCCTTGGGGGTGACCACGAAGCGGCACGGGCGGCGCACGAGGGCGGCGCCGAGCGACTTGGCGTAGATGGGGGCGGAGAGTGCGGACATCGCCATGCCCGCGAGGCCTCCGGAGCCCTCCGGTTCGTGCGGGGAGACGTTGTGGCGCCGGTTCCAGAGGTAGAGGCCGATCTGGAGCGCCGCCGCGTCGCTGTAGAGCATCAGCCAGACCGATGCGGCGACCTGGGTGCCGGAGGCGCCGAACCAGAGGAAGAGGACGCAGCTCAGCACGCCGAGCAGCCAGTTGACGGCCGTCATGGGGTAGTAGACGAGCATCATCGTGTACGAGAAGAGGCGGCCGGGCGGCATCGTGAACGGTGCCTTCCAGAACTGCTTGAACAGCGTCTCGTACGTCCCGCGCGACCACCGCATCTGCTGCGTGAAGAAGTCCGTCCAGGAGGCGGGACCCTCGCCGACGGCGAGCACGTCCGGGGTGTAGACGGACCGCCAGTGGCGCCTGGTGGCGGGGTTCTTGTGGCGGTGCAGTTCGAAGCCCGTCGCCATGTCCTCGGTGATGGAGTCGTACAGGCCGCCGACCTGGCGCAGCGCCTGGATGCGGACGACGTTGTTGGTGCCGACGAACATGGGTGCGCGGTAGCAGTTGCCCGCGCGCTGGATCAGGGCGTGGAAGAGGAACTGCTGTGACTCGGCGGCCTTGGTGACGGGGCTGTCGTAGTTCCCGTACACCTGGGGTCCGACGACGAAGGCGACGTCCTGGTCCCGGAAGTAGCCCATCATCCGCTCCAGGAAGTTGGGCAGCGGGACGTGGTCGGTGTCCACGGAGGCGAAGAAGTCGTACTCGCCGCCGTGCATCGCGAGCCAGGCGTTGTAGTTGCCGTGCTTGGTGCGGGCCTTGTGGACGCCCTTGGGGCGGTTCCACTCGGGGACGCCGTTGCGGGTGAAGTGGCGTACGCCGAGTTCGGCGCAGAGTGCCTTGGCCTCGCCGTCGTCGCCCTCGTCGAGGAGCCAGACGTCGAGAGGGCCGGTGTGCCGTATCCGCATGGCGCCTTCGAGGGTGGCGCGGACCATGCCGAGGGGTTCCTTGCCCGGTACGTACGTCGTGAGGAAGGCGACGCGGGTGCCGGGTGCGGGGGTGACCGGTACCGGGTCCCTGGCCACCATCGTCGCGTGGGCGATCGAGATGACGTTGACGAGCATGAAGAGCTCGATCAGACCGATCGCGACGAGCATCGTGACGTCGAGCCCGATGAGCCAGCGGTCGCCGCCCTCGCGTTCCGTCCAGTGGGTCGGCCAGACGAGGTACACGAGCAGGAGGCCGGTGAGCACGGGCGCGAGTGTCATCAGGATGACGGCCCGTATTCGGTGGGGCTCACTGGAGAGAAGCTTTTTGTACTGCACCCGATAGCGGTCGCCGTCGTCCGGCTCGGTGAGCGGACCGGCGAGCGTGCTGTGGGTGTCGTAGTCGTAGCCCTCCGGCCGCACAGCGCCTCCAGGTCGTGGGTGATCTGGCTCAGGCAGGTTCAGATGAGAACAAGCCGATATCCATACAAAAGTGGAGTTTTGTCGGCGTGTCGAACCGAATGCGTCCGTGTGAGGGGTTTTACCCTGAGCGGTTTGCCGGAGTTGCGGTGCGGCCCGGGTTCCAGATCAAGAAGAAAGCCCCCGCCGGTCGGTGACCGGCGGGGGCTTTCCCTGTGTACGGGGGCGCGATTCGGGAGTCGCGGTGCGGGGCGGCTACGCGGAGAGGTGGCGCTCCACCGTCTCGACCTTCGACGTCATCCCGTCCGTCACTCCGGGGCGGATGTCCGCCTTCATGACGACGGAGACCCGCGGCGCCCGCGCCTCGACCGCCGCGACGGCGCGCTTGACGACGTCCATCACCTCGTCCCACTCGCCCTCGACGGAGGTGAACATCGCGTCGGTCCGGTTGGGCAGGCCCGACTCACGGACGACGCGGACCGCGTCGGCGACGTACTCGCCCACGTCCTCGCCGACGCCGAGCGGGGTCACGGAGAAGGCGACGATCATGCGCTGACGACCCCTTCGCGGCGGGCGCGCGAGGCGATCACGGCGGCCTCGGCCTCCCGCTTCAGCTTGCGCTCGGCGAAGAACCCGCCGGTCGGCAGGACGGAGAGGACGAAGTAGAGGGCGGCCGTCTTCACGTTCCACTTCGTACGGTTCCAGGCGTCGAGCCAGAAGAGCACGTACAGGATGAAGAGCACGCCGTGGATCATGCCCATCGCCGGGACGGCATTGAACTCCGTGGTCCGCTTGAGCACCGAGCAGACGATCAGGAGCAGGAAGGAGACGGCCTCGGGGGCCGAGACCAGGCGGAGGCGGCGGAGTGCGGAAGCGGTCTTGATGTCCACGGATCACCTTCGGAGGGAGGCGGGGCGAGGGGCGGGGCCGCCCGACGGCATCGATCTGTCGATCTTGTGAATGCGCGCACAAGCGACCCCCATTGTGACATCGGGGTGTTCTCGGGGTTCGCTCAGGGGCCGATGCCCTGTTCCGACCCCATATCCGACGGCTACCGTCGATACGTGGCAACGTTCCGACTGCAAGGCAGCAGGGTGCTCGCCGTGGACATGTCCGGCGACGCCGTCAAGGCGAAGAACGGCTCGATGGTCGCGTACGACGGCCAGATGGCCTTCAAGAAGATGACCGGCGGCGGCGAGGGCGTACGGGGCATGGTGACCCGCCGCCTCACCGGCGAGCAGATGACGGTGATGGAGGTGAAGGGGCACGGCACCTGCTGGTTCGCCGACCGGGCGACCGAGATCAACCTCGTGGCGCTGCACGGCGAGAAGCTCTTCGTCGAGGCCGGCAATCTCCTGTGCACGGACGCGGGCCTGCGCACCGGCACGCACTTCACGGGCGTCCGCGGCGCCTCGCAGGGCAACGGCCTGTTCACCACGACCGTGGAGGGCTCGGGCCAGGCGGCGATCATGTCCGACGGCCCTGCGGTGGTGCTGCGGGTCAGCAGGCAGTATCCGCTGACGGTGGACCCGGGGGCGTATGTCGCGCACCAGGGGGACCTCCGCCAGAACCTCCAGTCGGGCGTCACCTTCCGTACGCTGCTCGGCGAGGGCGGCGGCGAGGCCTTCCAGATCCGCTTCGAGGGCGAGGGCCTTGTCTACGTCCAGCCCAGCGAGCGGACGACGATCGCGGGGGACGTCTGACATGCCCTTCCGGGAGATCAACTCGAAGATGGTCGAGGCGACCGTCCTGCCGGGCCAGCGGCTGTTCAGCCAGCGCGGCGCCATGCTCGCCTACAAAGGGGACGTCGCCTTCACCCCGAACGTCCAGGGCGGCCAGGGCGGCCTTGCCTCCATGCTCGGCCGCCGCGTGGCGAACGAAGCGACGCCCCTGATGACCGTGGAGGGCAGCGGGACGGTCCTGTTCGGGCACGGCGGCCACCACATCCAGGTGATCAGCCTCTCCGGGGACACCCTCTATGTGGAGGCGGACCGGCTGCTGGCCTTCGACGGCACGCTCCAGCAGGGCACGATGTTCATGGGCTCCCAGGGCGGCGTCATGGGCATGGTCCGGGGCCAGGTCACGGGCCAGGGCCTCTTCACGACCACCCTCAAGGGCCAGGGTTCGGTCGCCGTCATGGCGCACGGCGGCGTCATCGAGGTGCCGATCACCCCGCAGCGCCCGGTCCATGTCGACCCGCAGGCCTATGTGGCGCACCACGGCGACGTGCGCAACAAACTCTCCACGGCGCTCGGCTGGCGCGACATGGTGGGGCGGGGCTCGGGCGAGGCCTTCCAGCTGGAGCTGTCCGGGAGCGGTGCGGTGTACGTCCAGGCGTCGGAGGAGAAGCTGTGAACCCCTCAATGCCCGCGGGAGCGCCCGCGGTCCTCGACCCGATGACCCTGCCGAGCGACGACAGCGTGAACGCGTACACCTTCTGCGTGGAACTGAAAGGGAGCCAGTGGTTCCTGCAGAAGGGCAAGATGATCGCCTACTACGGCTCGATCGAGTTCAACGGCATCGGGCACGGCCGCCTGGACCGCCTGGTGCGCACGAGTTTCCATTCGCCCCTGCACGCGAGCGACTGGGTCGTGGCCGACGGCCAGGGCAAGATGCTCCTCGCCGACCGGGCCTTCGACGTGAATTCGTACGATCTCGAAGACGGCAACCTGACCATTCGCTCCGGCAACCTCCTCGCTTTTCAGCCAACTCTCGCGCTGAAGCAGTCCATCGTTCCGGGCTTCCTGACCCTCATCGGAACCGGAAAGTTCGTGGCCGCGTCGAACGGCCCGGTGGTCTTCATGGAACCGCCGATCCGGGTCGATACGCAGGCCCTGGTGGGCTGGGCCGACTGCCCCTCGCCCTGCCATCACTACGACCACGGATATCTGACCGGAGTCATCGGGGGCGTGCGGGCACTGACCGGGATCGGCGGAACGTCGGGCGAGGAGCACCAGTTCGAGTTCGTCGGGGCGGGCACGGTGCTCCTGCAGTCCTCGGAGGCACTCATGGCCGAGCACGCGACGGGCGCGGTGCCGCAGCAGGCGGGGGTGCCGGGTAGCCAGGGCACACCGGGCCAGCACGGCCAACCCGGACAACGCGGTCAGCAGCCGGGGCAACCGCGCCTTCCCGGACAACTGGGGGACCTCCAGCGTCGCTTCGGCCTGTGAGCGGTAGTCTGCAGAGTGTGACGGCGAACGTCTGTGCCCCTCCGCCACCAGGGGGGCAAGAGGCGCGCGTCACACACCGCCATTCGTTCACCTTTCAACTTCTTAGGTAGAATCGATTCCATGGAGACCGAGACGGCCCCGCAGTGGCTGACCAACGAGGAACAGTGCGCCTGGCGCACCCACGTGGAGGTCAACAGGATGCTGACCTATCAGCTCGAGAAAGACCTCCAGCCGTTCAACCTGACCATGAACGACTACGACATCCTCGTGCATCTCTCCGAATCGGAAGAGAAGCGGATGCGTATGAGCGACCTCGCGGCCGCCACGCTGCAGTCCAAGAGCCGCCTGTCCCATCAGATCACCCGCATGGAGAACGCGGGCCTGGTCCGCCGGGAGAACTGCGAGTCCGACCGGCGCGGGCTCTACACCGTCCTCACCGACGAGGGCATGGAGACCATGCAGCGGGTCGCCCCGCACCACGTGGACTCCGTCCGCCGCCACTTCGTCGACCTGATCTCGCCCGAGGCCCTCGGCGAACTCCACAAGGCCCTGACCCCGATCGCGGAACACCTCCGCGCCCAGCGGGGCAAGCCCTGACCCGCACCGCTCTCACCGGCCGGCGGCCGGGACCCTGAGCTCGAAGAGCGCTCCCCCGCCGGGAGCCTCCCGGACCGTGAGGGTCCCGCCGTGGCGCGCGGCGACGTCGCGCGCGATGGCCAGGCCGAGCCCCGCCCCGCCGTCATCCCTGGTGCGGGCGTCGTCGAGGCGGACGAAGCGCTCGAAGATCCGGTCGCGTTCGTCCTTCGGCACACCCTCCCCGTCGTCGGCGACCTCAAGGACCGCCCATCCACCGTCGGAGCGGGTGGTGACCGTGACCTGCGAGCGCGCGTGGCGCTGCGCGTTGTTCACCAGATTCCCGAGCACGCGCGCCAGCTGGCTGCGCGATCCGGCCACTTCGGCGTTCTCCAGGTCCGTACGGACGTCGGCGCGGTCCCTGGTGCGCTGCGAAAGCTCCTCACGGGCCAGGGCCGCCAGATCCACCTGTCCCCCGCCCGGTTTCTCGCCCGCGTCCAGGCGGGCGAGCAGGAGCAGGTCGGCGGCCAGTTCCTGAAGTCGTACGGTGTCCTCGACCGCTCCCTGGACGTCGAGCAACTCCGGGTGCGCCGCGCCCACTTCGAGCTGCGTGCGCAGGGAGGCGATGGGGCTGCGCAGTTCGTGCGAGGCGTCGGCCACGAACCGGCGCTGGCGTTCGACCGAGGTCTGCAGCGCGGCGAGCGTCTCGTTCGTGGTCGTGGCCAGGCGGGCGATCTCGTCGTGCGTGTCCGGCTCGGGCACGCGGCGCGCCAGGTCCTCGGACGCGGTGATCGCCGCCATCTCGGAGCGGATCGCGTCCACCGGGCGCAGGGCGCGGCGCGTCACCAGCCAGGTCACCCCGGCGATCACGGCCAGGAGCAGCGGGAAGCCGATGAGCATGGACGTCAGCGCCGTGGACACCGCGCTCTGCCGGGCGGCGAGCGAGGCGCCCGCGTGGACGGTGAGCTCGCCCTTCGTCTCGGTGCTGACCTCGACCGCGGCGAAGCGGTAGTCCGCGCTCTCGCCGTCGATGGTGGCGGAGCCGGAGGTAAGGGGCGGCTCGTCGTCCGAGACCTCCCCCATCTCGGGGGCCTCGCTCTCGCCGTCGTCGTCGCTGTCGTCGTCGCTCTTGGGTGGCGTGGACGCCGCCGGCCCGGGCTTCACCGGCTGCACGGCGTCGACGCCCGTGCCGCTGATGCTCTCCAGGTCCTCGGTGGCGGCGACGAGCCGTCCCTTGCCGTCGACGACCTGCACCGGATGCTCCTCGTCGTCCAGGTCCAGATCCCCGTAGGCGGTGTTCCCGGCGAGCTGCGAGGCCACTCCGCGGGCCGCGGACTCGGCCTGGCCGCTCGCCTGGTCGGTCAGGTTGGCGCGCAGGGAGAGCAGCACGGCGGCGCCCGCGGCGACCAGCGCGACGGCGACGACGAGTGACGCACCCAGGGTCGCCCGGGCCCGTACGGAACTGAAGAAGCGCTTCATCGGGGGGTCTCCAGGCGGTATCCGGCGCCGCGCACCGTCTTGATCAACTGCGCCCCGAGCTTGCGCCGCAGGGCGCTGATGTACACCTCGACGATGTTGGGGTCCCCCTCGTAGGCGAAGTCCCAGACGTGTTCGAGGATGTCGCCCTTGGAGACGACTTCGCCCGCCCGCAGCAGAAGTTGCTCGAGTACGGCGAACTCCTTGGCCGTGAGCGTCACTTCCTCGCCCTCGCCCTCGTCGCCGTCGCCGCGGAAGACACGGCGCGCCGCGGTGTCCACCGTGAGGTCGCCGAGGGTGTGAACGGGGGAAGGACCCGCGTTGCCGCGGCGGCGCAGGAGCGCCTTCACGCGGGCCACGAGAACGACGTACGAGAAGGGCTTGGTGAGGTAGTCGTCGGCGCCCGTGTCTAGCCCCTCGGCCTCGTCGTACTCCCCGTCCTTGGCCGTGAGCATCAGGATCGGTACGTCGTGTCCCGCGGCGCGCAGGGTGGAGCAGACGCGGTAGCCGTTCATGCCGGGCAGCATGATGTCGAGGACGACCAGGTCGTACGTGCCCTCGCTCGCCCGGTGCAGTCCGTCGAGGCCGTCGTGCACGACGTCCACGGCGTAGCCCTCGGCCGTCAGGCCCTTGGCGAGCGACAGGGCCAGCCGCTTTTCGTCCTCCACGATCAACAGGCGCATGCGTTCAGGGTCCCAGAGCGAACCTGAAGAGTCCTTCAGGTGGCTTCAGGCTGGCTTCAGGGTCGTTCAGCCAGATTGGTTCTTGTCGAAAGCGAACGGCAGCGGCCCACCGGCCGCGGGCCACCGACTCGGGAGGAACCCCTCATGAAGCGCAACATCGTCATCGCCACCGTCGCAGCCCTCGCCCTCGTCGGGGGCGGCACCGCGACAGCGCTCGCCAGCAGCGGCGACGACGAGTCGTCGGCCGCCGCGAAGAAGTCGAGCGTTCAGCTGAAGGACAACGACCGGGACAACGACCGGGACGACGACCGGTACGACGACGACCGGAACGATGACCGGGACGACGCCAAGGAGAACACCGCCGAGGTGAAGGCCGCCAAGCTGACGGCGGCCGACGCGATCAAGGCGGCCCTCGCGAGCCAGTCCGGTACGGCGGTCTCCGCCGAGCTGGACGACGAGGACAACGGCGGTCTGGTCTGGGACGTCGACGTGCTCGGCAAGAACAGCACCTGGCACAGCGTGCAGGTCGACCCCGGCACCGGCAAGGTTCTGGGCTCGCACACCGAGCAGGACGAGGACGGCGACGCGGGTCGCGTGGCCGCCGCCCTGAAGGGTGCGTCCACCTCGGCCGAGGACGCGGCGAAGGCCGCCGCCGCCAAGGGCACGGTGACCTCCGTGGACCTGGACGACGACGGCACGGCCAAGGCCTGGGAGGCGGAGACGGCCTCCGGCAAGGGTGCGGAGTCCGACTGGAAGGTCGACCTGCAGTCGGGCAAGGTCACCGCGGACAAGTCCGACAGCCACGACCAGGACTCGGACGACAACGACTCGGACGACGACAACGACAACGACTCCGACGACTAATCACTCCCCCGTCCCCACCCCTCAGCAAGCAGCCCCGCAGGACACCCTGCGGGGCTGCTTGCTGTCGCGGGGGCCTCTGCGGGGCGGCTCGCTACCGCGCGGGAATGTCCCTGCGGGACGGCTCGCTGTCGGGGGGTCTCTGGGAGGGCTGCTTGCTGTCGCGGGGTCTCTGCGGGTGCCGCTTGCCGTTGCGGAGTCGCTGCGGGGGCTGCTTGCTGTTGCGGAGTCGCTGCGGGCGTCGCTTGCTGTTGCAACTGCCCGAGCCGCCCGCTTCGCGGCGGAGTCTTTCCCGCCCACCCACCCGATGACTCGGGGTAATCGGGTGGGTGGGCGGGAGAAATTCGCCGCGAAGCGGCGCCTGATCCGCCCGCAGGACCAGGCAAAGCAACGGCGCCCAGCCGCAAAGCCGACGAAGGCACCGCGCCCGCCCGCAAGGCCAGGCGAAGGCACCGCGCCCGGCCGCACAGCCCGCCCGGAGTGGCAGGACCGTACAGGCCCCGGGCAACCGGGCCCGCCCCCTCAGCCCGCGGTGAGGCTCTCGACGAGTTCATCCGCTGCCGAGTAGGGATCAAGCTCCCCCGCGACGATCCGTTCCGCGAGGGCGGACAGCCTTGCGTCGCCGTGCAGGTCAGCGATCCGCTCCCGCAGGGCCGTGACCGCGATCGTCTCGACCTCCCGCGCGGCCCGCGCCGCCCGGCGCTCCGCGAGGACCCCCCGCTCCTCCATCCACGCCCGGTGCTTCTCCAGGGCCTCGACGACCTCGTCGGTCCCCTCGCCCCGCGCGGCCACCGTCTTCACGATGGGCGGCCGCCAGTCCCCCGCGGCGCGGGACTCCCCGAGCCCCAGCATGTGGTTCAGCTCGCGCGCGGTCGCGTCCGCGCCGTCCCGGTCCGCCTTGTTCACGACGTACACATCGCCGATCTCCAGGATCCCGGCCTTCGCCGCCTGGATCCCGTCGCCCATCCCGGGGGCGAGCAGGACCACCGAGGTGTCCGCCTGCGAGGCGATCTCCACCTCGGACTGGCCCACACCCACCGTTTCGACCAGGATCACGTCGCAGCCCGCAGCGTCGAGGACCCGGATCGCCTGCGGCGCCGACCACGCGAGGCCGCCGAGGTGGCCGCGCGTCGCCATCGAGCGGATGTAGACGCCGGGGTCGGATGCGTGCTCCGACATCCGGACCCGGTCACCGAGCAGCGCACCCCCGGAGAACGGGGATGACGGGTCCACGGCGAGAACGCCGACCCGCTTGCCCGCCCGCCGGTACGCGGACACCAGCGCCGACGTCGAAGTCGACTTACCGACACCGGGCGACCCCGTGAGGCCCACCACGTACGCGTGCCCCGCCAGCGGCGCCAGCGCCGCCATGACCTCGCGGAGCTGCGGTGACGCCCCCTCGACCAGTGAGATCAGCCGGGCCACGGCCCGTGGCCTGCCCTCGCGGGCCTGTGCCACCAGGGAGGGGACGTCCTGCATGTCAGACAGCTCCGTTCCTAGACGTAGACGTAGACGTAACGATGAAGAAGGTCTACCCGCGCACTGCGCGTCAGGCCTTGGCCACCTTCACGATCAGCGCGTCGCCCTGCCCGCCGCCACCGCACAGCGCGGCCGCACCCACGCCGCCGCCGCGCCGCTTCAGCTCAAGAGCGAGGTGCAGGACGACGCGCGCGCCGGACATGCCGATCGGGTGGCCGAGGGCGATGGCACCGCCGTTGACGTTCACCTTTTCCGAGGACACCCCGAGGTCCTTCATTGACTGCACCGCGACCGCGGCGAAGGCCTCGTTGATCTCGATCAGGTCGAGGTCCGCGACGTCCAGGCCCTCCTTCTTCAGGGCGTGCTGGATCGCGTTCGACGGCTGCGACTGGAGCGAGTTGTCCGGGCCCGCCACGTTGCCGTGCGCCCCGATCTCCGCGATCCACGCCAGGCCGAGCTCCTCGGCCTTGGCCTTGGACATCACCACGACCGCCGCCGCACCGTCGGAGATCTGCGAGGAGGTGCCCGCCGTGATCGTGCCGTCCTTGGTGAAGGCCGGGCGCAGCTTGCCGAGCGACTCGACGGTCGTCTCGCCGCGGATGCCCTCGTCCTTGGCGAACAGGACCGGGTCGCCCTTGCGCTGCGGGATCTCGACCGGCGTGATCTCGGCCTCGAAGATGCCGTTCTTCTGCGCGGCCGCGGCCCGCTGGTGGGAGGCGGCGGCGATCGCGTCCTGCTCGGGGCGCGCGATGCCCAGGCGGGTGTTGTGCTTCTCCGTGGACTCGCCCATGGCGATGTTCTCGGTGGAGTCGGTCAGGCCGTCGTACGCCATGGAGTCGAGCATCTCGACGGCGCCGTACTTGAAGCCCTCGCGCGACTTCGGCAGGAGGTGCGGCGCGTTGGTCATCGACTCCTGGCCGCCGGCGACGACGACGTCGAACTCGCCCGCGCGGATCAGCTGGTCGGCGAGCGCGATCGCGTCGAGCCCGGAGAGGCACACCTTGTTGACGGTGAGCGCGGGGACGTTCATGGGGATGCCCGCCTTGAC
>NZ_JBNNJZ010000032.1:2124-37184 GCF_050270335.1 Streptomyces sp. NPDC059900 | reverse complement strand
CCACATAGCCGTCGTGAATGGTCTCGCTGTACAGACGGTTACGGAGATTGGCGGGCGTCCACCGGACACCGCTGCGGGTGTGCAGCTTGCGCTTGTTCAGTTCTGCGCACGCCTCGGAGATGTTCATGCCGTCGTCGACAATGAGTCGCGCTGCCCTGTCGAGCACCATGGCTTCATGCGCGTCGGTGACGAGGACGGAGAATCGCTTACGCCGCTGGCCTTCGTACGAGGTGTCGTGCTCGATCCTGTAGCCATAAGGTGCCGGGCCACCCGGCCAGCCCCCATAGCTGATCTTCAGTTCGCGACCGGCGAGGGTGCGCTCCTTGATGCGGCGCCATTCCATCTCGGAAAAGTTGACGTGCCGCGTGAAGTGCTGCCAACCCTCTTCGGTACTGGTGTCGATCCCTTCCTTGACCGAGATGAAGGAGACGCCGATGTCGGCCATGTCCCAGGCCCACTGGTAGGC
The DNA here is from genome assembly GCF_050270335.1 of Streptomyces sp. NPDC059900. NCBI lineage: Bacteria > Bacillati > Actinomycetota > Actinomycetes > Kitasatosporales > Streptomycetaceae > Streptomyces > Streptomyces sp. NPDC059900. The sequence continues at coordinate 36,718 of NZ_JBNNJZ010000032.1, read as the reverse complement.
AGCGCGCGCCGTACGCCCGATGCGGTCGACCGCGGGTACGAGGATGCGGTTGAAGCACAGCCGGTGTGCGTCGCGGACAAGGCGGTCCATCTCCGGGCGGCTCTCCAGGGAGCCGGAGACCGCTTCGTCCACGTATGAGCCGTGGACGGTGGCCTCGGGGTGGCATGCGAGCCAGCCGTTGCAGATCTTGTCCTGCTCTTCGAGACCGAAACCGTCGAGTTGGTTCGGCGTAGAAACGCGGGCGTATTTGGCGACAACGACGGCCGTCGAAGCTGCCGAATACGAGCGTGCCACAATGGGCATGTTCAGTCCTCCAAGACTGTTCCGTCCCCGGGGTGTTCGCGCACCGCTGGGAAGGTTCCGGCTCCTTTGCGCTGCTGCAAGCGCTCTGGGGCCGGTGCCGTTTGGGAAACCGTACTCACTATTCCGGTGCTCCGAAGTGAAGTTGATCGGATTCCAGATGCCGGGCAGGGCGAGGCCACAGATCGCGTACCACCGCCGGCACGCCACCCGGTCGGAGCCCGATACCGTCAGGGCGTGAACGTTCCTGACACCACGCCCGAGCTCTTCACCTGGGAATTCGCCACGGACCCCTACCCGGCATACGCCTGGCTCAGGGAGAACTCGCCCGTCCATAGAACAAAACTGCCCAGCGGCGTCGAAGCCTGGCTCGTGACGCGGTATGCGGACGCCCGCCAGACGCTCGCGGACACGCGCCTCTCCAAGAACCCCGTGCACCATTCCGAGGACGCCCACGCGAAGGGCAAGACCGGGATTCCCGGCGAACGCAGCGCCAACCTGATGACACATCTGCTCAACATCGACCCGCCGGACCACACTCGGCTGAGGCGGCTCGTGTCGAAGGCGTTCACACCGCGCCGCGTGGCCGAATTCGAGCCTCGGGTACAAGAACTCGCCGACGGTTTCATCGACCGGTTCGCCGCGACGGGCGAGGCCGACCTCATTCACGAGTTTGCCTTCCCGCTCCCCATCTATGCCATCTGCGACCTGCTCGGCGTTCCCCGCGAGGACCAGGACGACTTCCGTGACTGGGCGGGAATGATGATCCGGCACGGTGGAGGGCCGCGGGGCGGGGTCGCCCGGTCCGTGAAGAAGATGCGCGGGTATCTCGCCGAGCTAATCCACCGAAAGCGCCTCGCCCCGGGAGACGACCTCATCTCCGGGCTCATCCGTGCTTCGGACCACGGCGAACACCTCACCGAGAACGAAGCAGCCGCGATGTGCTTCGTACTCTTGTTCGCTGGTTTTGAAACAACCATCAACCTGATCGGTAACGGTGTCTACGCGCTGCTGCGCAATCCTGTTCAGCGTTCTCTGCTTCAGGATTCCGTTCAGCGCCAGGATCACAGCCTTCTCGAGACCGGCATCGAGGAGTTGCTGCGCTTCGACGGACCCGTGGAGATGGCTACGTGGCGGTACGCAACGCAAGCACTCGAAATCGGCGGGCAGCGGATCGCTCAAGGCGATCCCGTCCTGGTCGTACTCGCCGCGGCGGACCGTGATCCCGCTCGTTTCGACGAGCCGGCCACCCTCGACCTGTCCCGAACGGACAACCCTCACCTCGGCTACGGCCACGGCATCCACTACTGCGTGGGTGCACCGCTCGCACGGCTGGAGGGACGCATCGCGCTGGCAACCTTGCTCAAGCGGCTGCCGGACATTGAGCTGGCCGTCACACCGGACGAGCTTCGTTGGAGGGGCGGCCTGATCATGCGCGGTCTGCGTACGCTCCCCATCGCCTTCACTCCCGCCGAATGACTCTTGCCGCACGGATCACCGGCGCCGCTTCCCCTCCCGTTCTCAAGGCAGCCGCTGCCTCAAAGGTGCCCGCCTCCCGCACCCTCCACCGCCAGCACCGCATCCCGGTAAGCCCGCGCCGCCGCCCGCAGCGCTGCCTCCGGGTCCGTGCCCTCTGACTCTGCTCGCAGGGCCAGTGCGAGGAGGTCGTAGCCGATGCCCTCGCCCGGCGGGGGCGTCACGGTGAGGCCCGCCGTCCTGACCCGGGAAGCCAGCTTCGACGCGAGAGCCAGGCCCGGCTGGCCCAGGGGGATGCCCTCCGTCACCGATGAGCGCTGCTTCTCCTGCGCCTTCACGCGCAGCCAGTTCGCCCTCACGTCCTCGGGGGTGTCCGCCGAGCCGTCGCCGAAGATGTGCGGGTGGCGGTTGATCAGCTTCTCGACGATCGTGCCCGCCACGTCGTCCACCGAGAAGGGGGCGTCCTCGTCCTCCTCCGCGATGCGGGAGTGGAAGACCACCTGGAGCAGGACGTCGCCGAGCTCCTCCCGCAGTTCCTCCCTGTCGCCCTCCTCGATCGCCTCGACCAGCTCGTACGCCTCCTCGATCGCGTACTTCGCCAGGCCCTTGTGCGTCTGCTGGGACGACCACGGGCACTCGTCCCGGATCTGGTCCATGACCTGGACGAGGTCCAGGAGCCGCGCGCCCGGCAGGTCGTACGACGCCGGGAGCAGTTCCAGGTCCGGCATGGACACGCGGCCCGAGCCCGCGAGCCTCGCGAGACCGTCCGTCAGGGCGCTGTCCCCCTCGGCGGCGGCGATCACCACGACCGTGCGCCCGCCCGCGCAGGCGTCCACCAGCTCCTGTGCCGTGGGTGCCGCGTGGTCCACGGCCACGCCCGCCTCGCCCAGATACGGCAGCTGGGGGTGCGCGGCGTCGGCGCACATGACCTCGTCCGCCCCGTGCAGGGCCTGCCACGCGGGCCAGGAGAGGAGCCCGGGGGCCACCCGGTGGCTGGTCGTGAGCAGGATGACGCGTCCGGGAGAGGCAGCCGGGGGCGTGGTTTCGTTCGTCACGCGTCGAACGTAACCCACACCGCCGACAGCGCCTCCACCCGATCGATACGCCTGCTGCGACCCGGCTGCTGCCGCGCCTGCTGCGGCCCGGCTGCTGCCACGCCTGCTGCGGCCCGGCTGCTACGCCTGCTGCGGCTTGGCCGCGCCGCCCCCGGACACCTCGCGCACCCACGGCGTCTTCGCGTCCGCGCGCTGGCTCTTCTTCACGTCCCACTTGCCGTAGCGCGGGTTGAGGTCCACGTCCAGCTTCTTGGAGGCCTTGGAGAGCGCCTTCCAGAAGATCGCCTGGCCCTCCGGGGCGTTCATGTCCGCGCCCAGCTTCTTCGCCAGCTTCTGGGCCTCGATCTCCGTGCGGAGGCTGTCGTCGAGGCGGGAGGGGGCGACGCTGTACTGCTGGAGCCAGCCCTGTTCGAGGGCCTTCTTGCCGCCCTGCTGCTGTTCGAGGCCCGACCGCAGGGTCTGGATCTCGCGGCGCGAGACGTTGACGCCCTCGTCGGCCGCCGCGCGGTGCAGGACCTTGTCCAGGACCATCGTGTGCAGCGTGCTGCGGGTGAGACCGCCGGTCTTGGCGATGGCCTGTTCGTACTGCTGCTCGTCCGGGATCGCGGCGCGCTGTGCGTCGCGCACCTCGTTCACCCGGCTCTCCAGCTGCGAGACCGTGATCCGGTCCTTGCCCACGACGGCCGCGGCGCCCGGATGGGCCTCGCTGCCGCAGGCGGTCAGGAGGGGGGCCGCGGCGACGGCTGCGGCGGAGAGAACGAGCGCGGTGCGACGGCGGCGGTGCAAGTGAGCCTCCCGGTCGAGAGATTGTGCGGCGGTGCACAAAGTCTTGCGGTGATCGATGTTAGGCAGTGGCCGGTCTCTCGGCCACCCATTCGACCAACGATTCGGGGTGCAGTTGGGGCACCCCTTGCCTCCGCTAACCGCGCACTTGCCCCAGCCACTGCAACGTACGCCGGATCTCCGCCGGGAACGGATGGCCCACGCCGTGCATCCGTTCGGCGTCCATGAGCAGCCGCGCCAGCGTGTCGTGCGCCGCGGCACGGTCGCCCAGGGCGAGCAGCAAGTGGCCGATGCGGCGGCGGATGTCGAGGGGGCGTTCGCGGTCGTCGGATGCGTAGCGGTTCTCGTAGTAAGGGAGGAGGGACCTGTACTCCGCGAGGGCCGCCGCCGGTTCGCCGAGTTGCTCCAGGCACTGCGCGGCCTCGTAGCGGAACTGGAGCGAGTGCGGGTCGGCCTGGCCTGACTCGGCGGCGCGCTCGTCGGCGAGGCGGCGCAGTTCGGGCAGGGCGCGGCGGTACTGGCCGTCGTCCATGAGGGTCGCCGCGTACTGCTTGCGCAGGGAGCGGACCACCGGGGAGTGCTCGCCGTGCTTGGCGGCTGCCGCGGGCAGGATCGAGCCGAGGATGTCCACGGCCCGGGTGATGCGGCCCTCGCCGAGCAGCCGCTTGACCTCGTCGACGGCGCGCACGACGTCGGTCTGGCTGCCGGGGCCGCCGGAACCCGGGCGCTGGTCGGGCCGGTCGGGCTGGATGCCGGGGGCCGGCGCGGGTGTCGTCGCGCGGTCGGGCCACGGTGCGTGCGGGCGCAGGAAGGGGCGCGTCGGGTCGAGCGGGCTGCCGGTGGGGATGCCGCGCGCGGGAAGCAGCGGCGCCAGTTCCTCGTAGACCTCCTGGGCGCTGCCGTGCCGGTGCTGGGGGTCCTTGGCGAGGAGCCGGAGCACCAGGGCTTCGAGGGCTTCGGGGACCTCGGGGCGCAGGCGGCGGACGGGGACCGGCGGTTCGTAGAGGTGGCGGTGCAGGACGCCGAGGGCGGTGGAGCCGGAGAACGGCACGTCACCGCTGAGGAGTTCGTGCAGCAGGACGCCGAGGGCGTACAGGTCGGTGTACGGGCCGACCGCGCCGCCCATCGCCTGCTCGGGAGCCATGTACGCGGGGCTGCCGATGGGTGAGCCGGTGTGCGTGAGGCGGGTGGTGTCGGTGTCCATGACCGAGGCGATGCCCAGGTCGAGGATGGAGACCGTGCCGTCCTGCTTGACCATCACGTTCCGCGGCTTGAGGTCGCGGTGCACGATCGGCACGGCGTGCACCGCCGAGAGCACCGCGCACAGCTGGGCGGCGATGGCGACGGCCCACTGCCACGGGTAGGGGTCGTGCTCGGCGAGGTGGTCGCCGAGGTCCGCCCCGTCCACGTACTGCATGACGAGGTAGAGGTCCTCGCCCTCCGTGCCCGCGTCGTGGACCGTGACCAGGCCGGGGTGGTCGACCTGTGCGGTGACGCGGCACTCGCGCACGAAGCGGCGGCGCAGCTCGTCGGCCTCGGCGCCCGCGACCCGGTCGGGGCGAAGGAGCTTGACCGCCACGCGGCGGTCGAGGCGTTGGTCGTACGCCGTCCAGACCTGGCCCATGCCGCCCTGGCCGATGAGCGCGGAGAGTTCGTAGCGTTCGGCGACGACACGGCCGCCCGTCCCCAGTGGCGTCCCCGGTGACACGTTCAGTTGCCGCCTTCCTGCTTGCGCAGGTAGTCACTGAGCTCGTCGAGCTCGGCCTGTACTTGGTGGATGCGGGCCGGTGCGGGACGCGTGGGCGGGGGTGGCGTCTGCTGTGCCGGCGGCTGCTGGACCGGCGTCTGGTGCGGCAGCTGCGTGGGCTGGAGGTGGACGGGGGCCTGGCCCTGCTGCTGCGGATAGCCGTAGGCGGGCTGCGTCTGGGCGTAGCTCGGGTACTGCGGCTGTCGGTACCGGTTGAAGTAGCGGATGTCCGCGAAGAGGTAGTAGATGACCGAGGCCAGCATCGTCGTCAGGAGAATCACCATGCCCGCGTTTCCGGGGCCCTGGAAGTCCTCCTCGCCCGGGTCGACGGCGACGAGCACCAGAGCCGTCACGTCGAGCGCGGACACGAGCGCGAAGAGGAACCAGTCGTGGGGCTTGCGCGTCACGAGCGCGAGCCGCAGCATCGGCGCCCAGGCGGCGAGCCCGCACGTCACGACGGCAAGGACCACGAACAGCACGCGCAGCGTCACATGGGTGCCGCCGGGGGGCGGCGGCGGTTGCTGCGGCGCATAGCCGTGGCCGTGCATGGCTGCTCCTGGTGCCTGATGCGGCCGTGCGTTGCCCCGGGGGAACGCACGGCCGAAAGTCGGAATACGAACGGATGCTGATTCGAGCGTATAGGCCGACAAGGAGAAGCGGTCCCGGGTTGTACCGAACCGTTGCCGTACTGGTCACGTCCTGATCGCGGTCCCGTGCGGAACCCGGTCGTATCACTTCGGCGGAAGCGTGCCGTCCGTCAGTCCGTCGTGCAGGCCCCGCACCAACTGCTCGCCCAGCACGGCCGTGAGGCGCAGGGTGTCCTCGAAGGCGGCGAGCGACCGGAACCGCTCCCCGTACCCGCGCTGTCCCTCGAGCGGCAGGCGCGGCAGCTGGAGCCTGCGGACGTCGAGCCGGGCCGCGGTGGACGCATAGCTGCTCGCCCGGCGGTTGTTGGCGGTGCCGCGCAGGAAGCCGGCGAGGAACCAGGGGTCGAGGGCGGCCGGGTCGGGGCGCAGGAGGGTGAGCCCCCTGCCGAGGGCGGCGCCCGCCGTGGTCGCGTCGATGACGCGGGCGACGGTGGTGCCGCCGGAGACCGGGACGACGACGTCGCCGGGGCGGGTCACCACAGGGTCGCCGACCTGGTCGACCGGCGGGCCGACGGATCCCGAGGGTTCCGTTCCGGCCAGCACGTCGTGCTCGGTGAGGACCCGGGTGACGCCGGGCGCCGCCCCTCCCGCGCCGGTTCCCGTGTGCAGCAGCAGCGCGCCCGCGCGGGCGAGTTCCCCCACCGTGGTGAGCGGCCCGCTGATCGCGTCGGCCGCCTTCACGGGCGGCGGCATGAGATCGGCCGTCCGCCGTACGGCGTCCCCGAGCCGTGCGCGGACGGCCGCCAGCTCCTCGGCGCCGCCGCCCGCGGCCGGGGGCGGCAGGCGGCGGGCCGGGGCCAGGTCGACCTCGTCGTCGAGGAGTTCGAGCACCGGTACGCAGCGGGCGAGTCCCGGCTGTTCGTCGACCGTGCCGTGCCGGTCGAAGCGGCGCCAGACGTCAAGGACGGCGTCCCGCACCGGCTGCCACGTCCGCCGGTCCCTGCCGTCGACCGCGGCGAGCCCTGCCGTCTCGACGAGGAGCAGTCCGGACGGGGCCTGCACGCCGGGCGCCGGCCTCTTCAGGACCCAGACGTGCAGCGGGATGTTGTACGGGGGTGCCGCGCCTGCGGGTAGTGCGATGACGGCCCGCAGGGCGCCGCGGCGCAGCAGATCGGCGCGCACCCGGCGCCCCGAGCGGCGGGACGCGGCGGCGGGCGGCATCAGCAGGACCGCGGTGCCGTCGTCCTTGAGCCGGGCCAACGCGTGCTGTACCCAGGCGAGTTCGGACTCCGTACGGGCCGGGAAGCCGTACTCCCACCGGGGGTCGTAGGCGAGTTCGTCGTGCCCCCAGTTGCGCTCGTTGAACGGCGGGTGGCAGAGCACCGCGTCGGCCCGTGTCCCGGCGAAGGCGTCCGCGCGCAGGGTGTCGGCGGCGGCGGTGCGCACGCGGGCGTCGGAGTGCAGGGCGAGGCGCAGGGCCGTGAGGGCGGCGAGTTCGGGGGCGCTGTCCTGGCCGTGGAGGAACTGGCCGGGGCCCGGCTCGACGGCTCGCAGCAGGGCGCCGGTCCCGCATGCGGGGTCGAGCACGGTCGTCGCGGGCCCGGCGAGCGCGGCCATCAGGTCGGCGGGTTCGGCCGGAGTGAGGGTGTACTGCCGGGGGTTGGCGTCGATGTGCCGCCCGATCAGGAACTCGTACGCCTGCCGGGCCCCCGCCTCGGAGGCGAGTTCGGCCACGCCGCGCAGGAGGGGGACGGAGGGCAGCAGCTGCACGGCGTCGGGGACGGGCGGGACCGGGCCGCCGAAGCGGGGGGCGACCGCACTTTCCAGCGCCTTCACAAGCAGCTCGGCCATCCGCTCGTCCGGCTCCGCGCTCGCCTTGGTCCACTCCGAGGGCCGGTCCCGTACGAGGAGCAGGGCGCAGCCCGCGTGCAGGAGGGCGGTGACCGGGCCCGCGGGGTGGCCCGCGAGGTGCTGCCAGACGCGTTCCCGCAGCGGTACTTCACCCAGCTTGCCCTGGGCGCGCAGCCACTTCTCGATCTCCGTGAGCGCGAAGGAGGGGCTGGTCTCCGTGCCGCCGACGGGCCTGGGGAAGTCGGGGTGGCGGCGCCGCCAGTTGCTGACGGCCGCCCGGCCCACACCGGCGAGCCGGGCGATCCCCGCGGCGGTCACCTCTGTCACGTTGTCCCGCACCGCCTGGCTCCCCTCGCTCCCGCCGCCCCGCCGGCAGCGTGCCCGCCCCGGCGTGTGTGGCGCCGATCCTACTCGCGCACGCGGAAGCACCGACTTCACGCGTGTGTACTGAGCTTCGCATCTATGTCGTGTTGACTCGGTTCACAAGCTCTGTTGAAATATTGACAGCACTTCCGAGTTCCCGTGGGGGGATCTTCATGCGACGTACCACTCTTGCCGCCGTTTGCCTGGCCGCCGCAGCGACCGTAGGGCTGACCGCCTGCGGCACCGAATCCGCGGGGTCGGGAGGGTCCGGCAGCGCCAGAGGATCGAGCGATGCCGGGAAGAAGAAGGCGGAGCCGTTCCCCGGCCTGTCCGGGCCCGAGATAGTCGACAAGGCGGTGAAGGCGACGACCGACGCCTCGTCCCTCACCGTGCAGGGCAAGGTCCCGGACGAGGGCGGCACCATCGGGCTGGACATGGCCTTCGACACCAAGGGACAGTGCGCGGGCTCGATGGCCATGGGCGGGGAGGGCTCGCTCGACCTGATCACGACCGCGAGCACGGTCTACATGAAGTACGACGAGAAATTCCTGCGCGCCCAGGGCAAGGGCGAGCCCGCCGCCGAGACCGACGCCGCCGTGGACATGCTCGCCGACAAGTGGGTGAAGACGTCCGCCACCGGCGCCGACACCGAGGAGATCGCCGAGTTCTGCGACCTGGACGTCCTGCTCGCGGACTTCAAGGACGTCGACTCCGCCGCCCGCAGAGGCAAGACGACCACGGTCGACGGCACACCGGCCCTCACGCTCACCGAACGGGACGGCAAGGACCGGCACACCCTCTACGTCGCGACGGAGGGCAAGCCGTACCTGCTGAAGATCGTGAACGAGAGCGCCGGGACGCCGGAGTTCCTGTCGTTCGGCGACTTCGACAAGCCGGTGGACGCGACGCCGCCCAAGGGCGACGTCATGGACATCGACAAGCTCGCGGGCTGACTCCCGGGGCCGGGCGGCGGCACGGGCTCACAGCACGTGCCGTACCCACACGTTCGGCTCGACGTACACCGCGTACCCGCGCTCCGGCTCGCAGTGCACCGGCACCAGCGCGCCCGGCACCTCGACCGGGCCCGCCGTGTCGAAGGGCAGGCCCGTCCACGCCCGCCACTGCGCGGTCGACCCGGACACCGTCATCGATGCGTGCGCCACCTTCGCGATGGTGCCGCCCGCCCGCACGTGCACCCGCAGCCACGGGTCGGCGGGCAGGCCGTCGTCCCGCTTGCGCTGTGCGTACGTGTCGATCGGCGCGGCCGGTTCGAGGTGCTTGGCGTTGGGGCGCACCGGTGCAACGACTTCCGCGAAGCCGCGCGCGCGTGCGTTCTCGCGCATCGCGGCGAGCATCCGCCCCGAGACACCCTGCCCGAGGTACTCCTTGGCCACGGTGATCTCGATGGCGCTCACCGTGTCGGGCTTCCTGCCGTGCCGCAGGTCCGAGAACGCCCACAGCATGACCTGGTCCCAGCCGCCGTCCGGCAGCTCACCGCGCCCCTCGGCACGCAGCGCGAACGGCACGCTGAACCCCTTGGCCGCGACCTCGCCCCGCTCGTCCGTGGCGACCAGGACGTACTCGGGGAAGTCCGTGACGATCCGCCCGATCATCGACCACGCGATGGGGTCGTTCCCGATGAACTCGGGCCAGGTGTCGTCCATCGCCCAGAGCGGCTCCGCCAGTTCGGGCCGCTCGGACAGGGTCGTGATCTTCAGGTCCATGCCTCGGACGCTAGCGGGCACGGTCGCCCCTGTTAAGCCATTTTCCGTCCGTACGAGCCGGTGCCGGGGCCCGCATCGGCGCGCGGGGAAGCCGCCTCAGCGCGCGTGGCAGCAGCCTCAGCGCGCGTGGAAGCGGCCCGGCGCCGCCGTCGGGCTGTCGCCGGTGGGCAGCTTCTCGTCGGGGCAGTCCGACAGGACCCGCTTCATCGCGTCCCGTTCCGCGCCCGTCACCCACACCCCGTACTTCTTCTTCACCGCCACCTGCCGGGCCACGTACGCGCACCGGTAGCCCTTGTCCGGCGGCAGCCAGGTGGCCGTGTCACCGTCGCCCTTGCCGCGGTTGGGGCCCGCGTCGACCGCGAGGAGGTTGAGCGGGTCGTTGGCGAAGGCGATGCGCTTGCTCGGCTCCCACTTGCCCGCGCCCTTCTGCCAGGCGTCCGAGAGAGCGACGAGATGGTCGATGTCGACCTGGCTGCGGCCGCGCACGAACGTCACTTCTTTGCCGGTGTAGGGGTCGGGCGAGAGCTTTCCGGACGCCACGTCGCAGTCCCCGCCGTCGCGGTACTTCACGTCGTCGAGGTCGCGCCTGAGTATGTCGTCGCGGGTGCCGCAGCCGTTGGAGTCCGTGTCGGCCCAGGGGCTGCCGAACCGGTCGCGGTCGTAACCGGTCTTGGGCGCGCGGCCCTTGACCGTGAGCGTGTCGACGGCGGCGAGCGCGGGCCCTGCCTTGGCGCCGGGCCCGGACGAGCCGCCGGTCTTCTCCTCGGGCGAGCACCCCGTGAAGGCTCCGGTCGCGGTGACGACGAGCGCGAGCAGCAGCGCGGTGCGGACTCCGCGCCTGCCGGGCCTCACTCCGCCCGTGCCCCGCCCGTCACGGACGAGCCCCGCCTCGGCTCCATGCCCCACGGCACATCCCCTCCCCTTGCTCAACGCGCCGCTTCACGCGCCGTTTCACGCGCTGCGGTCTTCCACCGTCACCGTAATGGCCGCCGGTATTACCTCCGGCGTAATCGACCCTTCCCCGGCGCCGCGGAAGTATCGAGGGCATCGCAGGAACACCGACCGAGGAGTCCCGATGACCGTCACGCCCACGCCCGCACCCGCGCCCTCCGCCGAAGACGCCACCCGCGCCGCCGTCCAGGCCTTCCTCGGCTACCGGCTGGCCGGTGACACCGAAGGCCTCACCGCCCTCTTCTCCGACGAGGTCGACTGGATGCTCGCCGAGAACCCGGGCGTGCCGTGGATCCGGCCGCGGACCACCGCCGCCGAGTGCGCCGCCCAGTCGGACGAACTCGCCGCGCACACGGTCCCGGAGAAGGCCGGCGCCTCCGTCGACACCATCATGGTCGACGGAACGGAAGCCGTGATCTTCGGACAGCTCCGGGGCACCGTACGCGAGACCGGCAAGTCCTTCGAAGGGCCCTTCGCGCTGCGGCTGACCGTCGAGGACGGCCGGGTCACGCGCCACCACCTCTACGAGAACAGCCGCTCGATCGCCGACGCCTGCACCCCATAGGGCCCGGCAACGACCCCGGTTACGACCCCAGGATCGACGTCAGGAACTCCCCCACCCAGCCGAGCAGTTCACGCCCGACCAGCGGCTTCCCGCCGACCTTGGCCGTCTTGGGGCGCGGCACCAGAAGCTGGTGGGCGCCCGGCTTGATGACCGTGCCGGGGTAGAGGCGCTTGAGGCGCAGCTCCTGCGACTCCCGCAGCTCCACCGGGGCGAAGCGGATGTTGTTGCCCTGGAGCACGATCTCGCCGACCGAGCACGCGCGGGCCAGCATCCGCATGCCCGCCACCAGGAGGAGGTTCTCCACGGGCTCCGGCAGCTTGCCGTAGCGGTCGGTGAGCTCCTCGCGCACCGCCTTGATGTCCTCCTCGCTGCTCGCGGAGGCGATCGAACGGTAGGCCGCCAGGCGCAGGCGCTCGCCGGGTGCGTAGTCGTGCGGGACGTGCGCGTCGACCGGCAGCTCGACCTTGACCTCCAGCGGCGGCTCCTCCTCCACGCCGCCCTCCAGGGAAGCGCGGTAGTCGGCCACCGCCTCGCCCACCATGCGTACGTAGAGGTCGAAGCCGACGCCCGCGATGTGTCCGGACTGTTCGCCGCCCAGGAGGTTGCCCGCGCCGCGGATCTCCAGGTCCTTCATCGCCACGTACATGCCCGCGCCCATCTCCGTGTGCTGGGCGATCGTGGCCAGGCGCTCGTGGGCGGTCTCCGTGAGGGGCTTCTCCGGCGGGTAGAGGAAGTAGGCGTAACCGCGCTCGCGGCCACGGCCCACGCGTCCGCGCAGCTGGTGCAGCTGGGAGAGGCCGAAGTTGTCGCCGCGCTCGACGATCAGGGTGTTGGCGTTGGAGATGTCGATGCCCGACTCGACGATGGTCGTGGAGACGAGCACGTCGAACTTCTTCTCCCAGAAGTCCACCACCACCTGCTCCAGGGCCTGTTCGGACATCTGGCCGTGCGCGGTGGCGATACGGGCCTCGGGGACGATGTCCCGCAGCCGGGCCGCGGCCCGGTCGATCGACTCGACGCGGTTGTGGATGTAGAAGACCTGGCCCTCGCGCAGGAGTTCGCGGCGGATGGCCGCGCCGATCTGCTTCTCCTCGTAGGGACCGACGAAGGTCAGGACCGGGTGGCGCTCCTCGGGGGGCGTGGTGATCGTCGACATCTCGCGGATGCCGGTCACGGCCATTTCGAGCGTACGGGGAATGGGGGTGGCCGACATCGTGAGCACGTCGACGTTGGCGCGCAGCTTCTTCAGCTGCTCCTTGTGCTCGACGCCGAAGCGCTGCTCCTCGTCGACGATGACCAGGCCCAGGTCCTTGAACTTCGTCTCGGAGGAGAAGAGGCGGTGGGTGCCGATGACGATGTCGATCGAGCCGTCGTGCAGGCCCTCCAGGGTCGCCTTGGACTCCGTCTCCGTCTGGAAGCGGCTGAGCGCCCGTACCTTCACCGGGAATTGCGAGTACCGCTCGGAGAACGTGCCGAAGTGCTGCTGCACCAGGAGCGTGGTCGGCACGAGCACCGCGACCTGCTTGCCGTCCTGGACGGCCTTGAAGGCGGCGCGGACCGCGATCTCCGTCTTGCCGTAGCCGACGTCGCCGCAGATCAGGCGGTCCATCGGGACCGTCTTCTCCATGTCGTCCTTGACCTCGGCGATGGTGGTGAGCTGGTCGGGCGTCTCCACGTACGGGAAGGCGTCCTCCAGTTCGCGCTGCCAGGGGGTGTCGGCGGCGAAGGCGTGGCCGGGGGCGGCCATGCGGGCGCTGTAGAGCTTGATGAGGTCGGCGGCGATCTCCTTGACCGCCTTCTTCGCGCGCGCCTTCGTCTTCGTCCAGTCGGCGCCGCCCAGGCGGTGCAGGGTGGGGGCCTCGCCGCCGACGTACTTGGTGATCTGCTCCAGCTGGTCGGTGGGGATGTAGAGCCGGTCGCCGGGCTGGCCGCGCTTGGCCGGGGCGTACTCCACGACGAGGTATTCGCGGGTCGCGCCCTGGACCGTGCGCTGCACCATTTCGATGTAGCGGCCGACGCCGTGCTGCTCGTGGACGATGTAGTCGCCGGTCTCCAGCGTCAGCGGGTCGATCGACTTCCTGCGGCGTGCCGGCATCCGCTGGCCGTCCTTGCCGGCCGCCTTCTGGCCGGAGAGGTCGGTCTCGGTGAGGACCGCGAGCCTGAGCGCCGGGTCCACGAAGCCGTAGTCGATCGAGCCGCAGGTGACGTGCACGAGCGAGGGCGTGAGCTCGGCGAGCTCCGCGTCCAGGCGGGCCGCGATGCCCTCGCCGCCAAGGACCTCGACGGTACGGGCCGCGGGGCCGTGGCCCTCCGTCACATAGACGGTGCGCCAGCCATCGGCGAGCCAGCCCTTGGTGTCGGCGAGCGCCTTCGCGGTGTCGCCGCGGTAGGTCTCGGTGGCGTGCATGCCGAGCTTGAGGGTGTCGTCGTCCAGGTCCTCGTCCGCGGCGAACGGGGAGACGGACCACCACATCATGCCGAGGTCGCTCGCGTGGTCACGGACGTCCGCGATGCCCCAGAGGGAGGCGGCGCCCACGTCGATCGGGGCCTCGCCGCCGCCCGCCGTGGCCGCCCAGGACGCCTGGAGGAACTCCTGCGAGGTCGCCACCAGGTCGGCCGCGCGGGTGCGCACGCGCTCGGGGTCGCAGACCACGGCCATGCTGTCCTGCGGCATGACGTCGAGCAGCAGCTCCATGTCGTCCACCAGGACGGGGGCGAGGGACTCCATGCCCTCGACGGCGATGCCCTCGGCGATCTTGCCGAGCAGTTCGCCCAGCTCGGGGTGCTGTTCGGCGAGGGCGGCGGCCCGCTCGCGCACCTCGTCGGTGAGGAGCAGCTCGCGGCAGGGCGGAGCCCACAGGCCGTGCTCGGCGACTTCGAGGGAGCGCTGGTCGGCGACCTTGAAGTAGCGGATCTCCTCGACGTCGTCGCCCCAGAACTCGACGCGCAGGGGGTGTTCCTCGGTCGGCGGGAAGACGTCCAGGATGCCGCCACGCACGGCGAACTCGCCGCGCTTCTCGACCAGCTCGACGCGGGAGTAAGCGGCTGCCGCGAGGGCCTCCACGGTGTCGTTCAGGTCCACGCTCTCGCCGGTGCGCAGGGCGACGGGCTCCAGGTCGCCCAGGCCCTTGACCTGCGGCTGGAGGACGGAGCGGACGGGGGCGACGATGACGGAGACCGGGCCGGTCTCGGGGTCGTCGGGGCGCGGGTGGGCGAGGCGGCGCAGGACGGCGAGGCGGCGGCCGACGGTGTCGGAGCGGGGCGAGAGGCGCTCGTGCGGCAGGGTCTCCCAGGAGGGGTACTCGACGACGCCGTCCGGCGGGACGATCGTGCGCAGGGCGGCCGCCAGGTCCTCGGCCTCGCGGCCGGTCGCCGTCACGGCAAGGACGGTGCGGCCCGTCTCGCGGGCGAGGGCGGCGACGGCGAAGGGGCGGGCGGCGGGCGGGCCCACCAGGTCCACGTGCATGCGGTTGCCGTCGGAGGCGGCCTTGACCGCTTCGGCCAGGGCAGCGTCCTTGACGACAGCGTCGAGCAGACCTTGCAGGCTCATGTGGGCTTTCGCTTTCCGTCCAGGATCGAGGGCGCGCGGGGGCAACGCGAACCGCCCGGCAACGTAAACGGGCCGGGGGGTCTCCAGCGTACGACTACCGAGTGACAGCCGCTGGTCGTCGAGTCCTGTCGCCGCTTCCTGTCGGCAAGATCCGGCCGGTCCGCAACGACAACGGGGAGCCGCGAACAGCAGCCGGCCCCGGCGGACGCCGCAGCGCCCGCCGGGGCCGTCTCCCGCACCCCCGTGGCGGGAGCTATTCCGTGGCGATGGCGTTCAGGACGTTCATCCGGCCCGCCCGGAAGGCGGGGACGAGCGCCGCGAACAGACCCACGAAGGCCGAGCCGATGAACACGGTGATGATCGTCGGCCAGGGGATTTCCAGGACCTTCAGGCCCTCCAGGGCGAGCAGCTTCTGGGCCGTCGCTCCCCAGCCCATCCCCAGGCCGAGGCCCAGCAGCGCGCCGAAGAGGGCGATGACCACCGACTCCATGCGGATCATGCGGCGCAGCTGGCGGCGTGAGAGGCCGATGGCCCGCATCAGGCCGATCTCGCGGGTCCGCTCGACCACCGAGAGGGCCAGGGTGTTCACGACGCCCAGGATGGCGACGATGATCGCGAGGCCGAGCAGGCCGTAGACCATGTTCAGCATCTGGCCGACCTGGTCCTTCAGGGTCTGCTTGAAGTCGGTCTGGTCCATGACCTTGTACTGCGGGTAGTCGGCCATGGCCGCCTTCAGCGACTTGTACGCCGCGTCCTGCTGCCCCTCGGCCGCCTTGGCGAACATGATGATGTTGGGCGGCATCCGGTCGGCGGGCAGGTACTTCGCCGCGGTCTTGATGTTCACGTACATCGCGCCGCCGTCGATCGCCGCGTCGCTCGACGTGATGGCCCGGACCGTGAGCTCGCCGGTCCTGCCGTGGTCGAAGGCGAGCTTCACCTTGTCGCCCACCGAGATGCCGTGGTCCTTGGCGAAGTCCTCGCCGACCGACATGGAGTCCGGCTTGTAGGCGTCGGCGAGCGTGCCGGCGACGGTCTCGCTGCGCAGGTCCTGTGCGTACGTCGCGTCGGCCGCGCTCAGGCCGACCTCCTTCGCGGTCTTGCCGTTGGGGGCCGTCAGGTCGGCCTTGATGTCCTTGTACTGGGTGATGTGGGCGATGTGGTCGGCCTTCTCCAGGGACTTCGCGGCCTTCGGGGTGATCGCCTGGCCGTTGTTCGACTGGATGATGAAGTCCGCGCCGACCGACTTGTCGAGCTCGTCCGTGGCGGAGGCCACCATCGAGGAGCCGACCACCGAGAGGCAGGCGACGAGCGCGAGGCCGATCATCAGGGCCGCGCCGGTGGCGCCGGTGCGGCGCGGATTGCGCAGGGCATTGCGCTCGGCCATCCGCCCCACGGGGCCGAACCACCGAAGGAGTACGGCGCTGATGACGCGGACCACGCCGGACGCGAGGACCGGGCCGATGACGACGAAGCCGATGAGGGTCAGGACCACGCCGCCGCCCAGGAAGAGCGAACCGTCGCTCGCCTTGTCGGCCTGCGAGGCGGTGTAGAGGCCGAAGGCGCCGGCGCCGGTGAGGACCAGGCCGATGACCGCGCGCAGGGCGCTCGCCTTGCCGTCGGCCGGGGTTCCTGCGTCGCGCAGGGCGGCCATCGGGGAGACCTTGGCGGCGCGCCGTGCGGGGAGGTAGGCGGCGAGGACGGTGACGACGATGCCGAGGACCATGCCCACCACGGGCGTCGTCCACTTGACGGTGAGGTCCTGCGTGGACAGTTCCATGCCCATGCCGGACATGAGCTGCATCAGGCCGACGGCGAGTCCGACGCCCGCACCGACCCCGAGGACCGAGCCGATGACGCCGAGCATCAGGGCCTCGACGAGCACGGAGCGGTTGACCTGCTTGCGGCTCGATCCGATGGCGCGCATCAGGCCGATCTCGCGGGTGCGCTGGGCGACCAGCATCGAGAACGTGTTGATGATGAGGAAGATGCCGACGAGGAAGGCGATTCCGGCGAAGCCGAGCATCGCGTACTTCATGACGTCCAGGAAGCCGCTGACGCTGTCGCGGTTGTCGTCCGAAGTCTCCTGCTGCGTCTTGACCTGGTACGCGGAGCCGTCCGCGCCCATGGCCCCGGCGACGTTGCGCTTGAGGACGGTGTCGCTGACGCCCGCATCGGCGGTGACGTTGACGTGGGTGAACCGGCCGGTGGTGCCGAGGAGTTCGCGCTGTGCGGTCGGGGTGTCGAAGTAGACGATCGCGGCACCGGGGTTGGTGACCTTGAAGGTGGCGATGCCGGAAATCTTGGCGGTGTGGTCGCCGGAGACGGCGATGGTGCGCAGCTCGTCACCGATCTTCAGGTGGTGCTTCTCGGCGGTGTCGGCGTCGACCATCACGTCGGTGGGACCGCGCGGGGCGTGCCCGGAGGTGATGTCCATCGAACGCAGGTCGTTGTGCGTCCAGTTGCCCGCGATGGTCGGGCCGCCGTTGGTCGGGCCGACGTTCTTCTTCTTCGCGTTGACGACGGTGACGCTCTCGCTGCTGACCGCGCCCTCGGCGGACTTGGCGCCCTGCGCCTTCTTCGCCCGCTCGACGACCGACGCGGGCATCGACTCGGGCTTGCCCGTGTCGGGCCGGTCGCCGGGGTCGGTGGCGGACTTGGAGGTGACGGTGACGTCGGCGGACGTGGCCGCGAAGAGCTTGTCGAACGTCGTGTTCATCGTGTCGGAGAAGACGAGCGTGCCGCAGACGAACGCCACCGACAGGACCACGGCCACGGCGGAGAGCGCCATGCGGCCCTTGTGCGCGAAGAAGTTGCGCATGGAGGTCTTGAGGACGGTCATGACGTACGCCCCCGCGCGTCGAAGTCCTTCATGCGGTCCAGGACGGAGTCGGCGGTCGGCGAGTACATCTCGTCGACGATCCGGCCGTCCGCGAGGTAGAGGACACGGTCCGCGTACGAGGCGGCCACCGGGTCGTGCGTGACCATCACGATGGTCTGGCCGAGCTCGGTCACCGACTTGCGCAGGAAGCCCAACACCTCCGCTCCGGCACGGGAGTCGAGGTTTCCGGTCGGCTCGTCCCCGAAGATGATCTCGGGGCGCGCGGCCAGGGCGCGGGCCACGGCGACGCGCTGCTGCTGGCCGCCGGAGAGCTCGGTGGGGCGGTGCTTGAGGCGGCCCGCGAGACCGACGGTCTCCACGACCTGGTCGAGCCAGCCGCGGTCGGGCTTGCGGCCCGCGATGTCCATCGGGAGCGTGATGTTCTCGATGGCGTTCAGCGTCGGGAGCAGGTTGAACGCCTGGAAGATGAAGCCGATCCGGTCCCGGCGCAGCTGCGTGAGCTTCTTGTCCTTCAGGCCGGTGATCTCGGTCTCGTCGAGGTAGATCTGCCCGGAGGAGACGGTGTCGAGGCCCGCGAGGCAGTGCATCAGGGTCGACTTGCCGGAGCCGGACGGGCCCATGATCGCGGTGAACTGCCCGCGGGCGATGTCCACGTCGATCTCGTCGAGCGCGACGACCCGGGTCTCCCCCGATCCGTACGCCTTCACGACCTGGCGCGCCCGTGCCGCCACGGCCGTACGCCCTCCAGTGCCCCCGTGCCTGGGAATGGTTACAGCCGATGTCACGGTAAGTCTCCTAAGTCTGTCATGCAGTAGGCCGGGCGTGTTCGCCGCGCATAA
This sequence comes from Streptomyces sp. NPDC059900, assembly GCF_050270335.1. Taxonomy (NCBI): domain Bacteria; kingdom Bacillati; phylum Actinomycetota; class Actinomycetes; order Kitasatosporales; family Streptomycetaceae; genus Streptomyces; species Streptomyces sp. NPDC059900. The sequence goes on along the minus strand of NZ_JBNNJZ010000032.1, from coordinate 18,088 downwards.
AGAGTCTGGTCGTCCGACGGCCCGGGCACCCTGGTGCCCGGCGCAGTCTTCTGCTGGGGAAAACCCCACCCCCGAAGGTGTGGCTGGTCGGACCCGGGCCGTGTCCTGCCCGGCCCGCCACCGACGTCCTGCCTGGCCCGCCCCCGTCGGCATAAAGCCAATCTAAGAAGCGGCAGGGGCCTTCTCGTCCTCCAGCAGTACGAACGCACCCCGGTCCGTAGTACGGAGGATCCCTTAGGGGATCTCCACCTCCCGGTGGAGCGGTTCTCGGGGTCGCTCCACCCTCCTGCCGAGCGGACACCGGCCCACCTGCCGGGATGCTCTCCACCCCTGCCCCCGGGGGCAGACCGGGTGAGAAGGTGGCCGGAACAAATAGATGCAGGGGGAAGGAATCTCGGTGGACGCGGACGGCAACGCGGATGGGTCGGGCGCGGGGACGTCGGGCGGGGGGACGTCGGACGCGAGGACGTCGGGCTCAGGAACGTCGGGCGGGGACACGTCGGGCACGGACACCCCGGGCGCGGATGGCGATGGCATACGGCGGCGGCGCGGCCCCGTGGTCGCCGCCCTCATGCTCGCCATGGCGCTCGCCGCCCTGGACTCCACGATCGTCTCGACCGCCATCCCGCAGATCGTCGGCGACCTCGGCGGCTTCTCCGTCTTCTCCTGGCTCTTCTCCGGCTATCTCCTCGCCGTCACCGTCACCCTGCCCATCTACGGCAAGCTCTCCGACACCTTCGGCCGCAAGCCCGTCCTCATCGCGGGCAGCATCCTCTTCCTGATCGGCTCGGCCCTGTGCGCCGTGGCCTGGAACATGGGCGCGCTCATCGCCTTCCGCATCGTCCAGGGCCTGGGCGGCGGCGCGCTCCAGGGGACGGTGCAGACACTCGCCGCCGACCTCTACCCGCTCAAGGAACGCCCCAAGATCCAGGCCAAGTTGTCCACCGTGTGGGCGTCCTCGTCCATCGCGGGCCCGGCCCTCGGCGGACTGATCGCCGCGTACGCCGACTGGCGCTGGATCTTCCTGATCAACCTGCCCATCGGCGCGGTCGCCCTCTGGCTGATCGTGCGCCATCTGCACGAGCCGGAGCGCGCGGCGGTTATCCGGGGGCGCATCGACTGGGCGGGCGCGCTCACCGTCTTCGCCTGCGGCGGCGTCCTGCTCACCGCGCTCGTGCAGGGCGGCGTCGCCTGGGGCTGGCTGTCGGCCCAGTCGCTCGCGCTGTTCGGGGGCGGGCTGCTGCTCGCCGGGGCCGTCGTGGTCATCGAGCGGCGCGCGGCGGAACCGATCATCCCCGGCTGGGTCTGGCGCCGACGCACCATCGCCGCGGTCAACCTCGCGCTCGGCGCGCTCGGCCTCCTGATGGTCGCGCCGACGGTCTTCCTGCCGACGTACGCTCAGTCCGTGCTCGGCCTCGCGCCGATCGCCGCCGGGTTCGTGCTCTCCGTGATGACGCTGAGCTGGCCGGTCTCCGCCGCCCTGAGCCAGCACGTCTACCGCAGGCTCGGTTTCCGCGACACGGCGCTCATCGGCATCGGCGGGGCCGCGCTCTTCCTCTTCGCGTTCCCCTTCCTGCCCTATCCGGGCCAGGCCTGGCAGCCGGCCCTGATCATGCTGCTCCTCGGCGCGGCACTCGGTCTCTTCCAACTGCCGCTGATCGTGGGGGTGCAGTCCACCGTCGGCTGGTCCGAGCGCGGCACGGCCACCGCGTCCATCCTCTTCTGCCGCCAGATAGGCCAGACCCTGGGCGCCGCCCTGTTCGGCGCGGTCGCCAACGGGGTCCTGACCTCGCGGCTCGGCGGCGCGGGCTCCCTGGACTCGGTGGCCCGGGCCCTGGAGAACCCGGCCGCCGTCGCCGACCCCGAACGGCTGCGGCGCGCGGTCGACTCGGCGGTGGACACGGTGTACGTGGGGGCGGGCTGCGCGGCGGTGCTCGCACTCCTCGTACTGGTGTTCCTGGCCCCTCGGCGCTTTCCGGTAATCGGCGCGCAGGGCCCGGAAAACGGAGCGCCGGAACCCCCGGAGAGCAGGGAGAACACCGAACAGACCGCGCGCAAAGACCCCGTGAACAGACCGGCCGAATAAACCGACCATCCAGTATGGGCAAACCCTTACGCGGCTCTACTACTTACGAGTAACGTGCTCGATTCCCAGCTCTGCTCCCTGCGGTCCCGCACCGGACCGACGCCGCGCAAGGAGAACCGGGATGCCCTACCCTCACCAGCCCCAACACCCCGACCGGTCACAGCAGTCCGCCCGTCCCCGGGAACCTCACCACCCCCACCACGCCTACCACCCCCACCTCCCCCCGCACGCCTCCTCCCCCTCGTATCCGGCCTACCCCGCCGGCCCCACCGAGCCCGTCGCACCCGCCGATCCCGCCAATCCCGCCAATCCCGGCTACGCAACTGACCCCACCGGCCCCACGCACCTCACCTACCCCTGGCAGCCCGCCGCACCGCCGGCGCCCCCGCCACGGCCGAAGCTCCCCCGCCATCCCGCGCTCGGCCGCCACAGCGACCTGCGCCACCTGCGCAGCGCCTACCGCTGGCAGCGCCGCGTCGCCACCCTCACCGCGCTCGGCTACTTCACGCTCTTCCTGATCCTCTCCGCCTTCGCCCCGTCCCTGATGACGGACACGGTCTCCGGCGGCCTGACCACCGGCCTGCTGCTCGGCCTGTGCCAGGTCCCCGTCACCCTCGTCGCCATAGCGCTGTACGAGTTCACCGCCCGCCGCCGGGTCGACCCGCTGTCCGAACGCCTGCGCAAACTGGCGGAGTTGGAGGCCAACCGATGACCTCGTACGTCACGCTGGCCGCCGACTCGGCGCAGGCGATGTCCCTGGTGGCGTTCACCGCCGTCGTCACGCTCACGCTGCTCCTGTGCGTCATGACGGGCCCCGACCGCGACGATCTCGGCGAGTTCTACGCGGGTTACGGTGCGCTGTCGCCGATGCGCAACGGCCTGGCCATCGCGGGGGACTACATCTCGGCGGCGACCGTGCTCGGCACGGGCGGAATCATCGCCCTCCTCGGATACGACGGCGTGGTCCTCGCCCTGAGCACCGCCCTGTCCCTGATGCTCCTGATGTTCCTGCTCGCCGAACCCCTGCGCAACGCGGGCCAGTTCACCATGGGCGACGTACTGGCCCGCCGGATGCCGGGGCGTGCCGTACGGATCACCGCGTGCGCGGCGACGCTGGCCGCGCTGATCCCGCTCATGCTGGTGCAACTCGCGGGCGCGGGCGACCTGCTCTCCTTCATCCTCGGCTTCTCCGGCGAGGGCGTGAAGACGGGCTGCGTCGTCGCCCTGGGCGCACTCATGATCAGCTACGCGGCGATCGGCGGCATGAAGGGCACCGCCCTCATCCAGATCCTGAAGATCGTGATGCTGCTCGGCTCCGGAGCGGTCATCGCCGCCCTGATCCTGCGCCGCTTCGACTGGGACCCGGGCGCGCTCCTGGCCGCCGCCGAGAAGGGCAGCGGAGTGGGCCCCGCCTTCCTCCGGTCCGGACTCCAGTTCGCGGGAGGACCCCACCCCGGCCTCGACATGATCAGTTCGGAACTCACGGTCGTACTGGGCGGGGCGTGCCTGCCGCACGTCACGATGCGGATGTACACGGCGCGCAGCGCGCGTGAAGTGCGCCGGTCGATGTCGTGGGCGGTGTCGTCGGTGGCGCTCTTCGTCCTCATCATCGCGATCGTCGGCTTCGGCGCGACGGCGATGGTCGGGCGGGCGGCGATCGCGCAGGCGGACCCGCAGGGCAACACGGCGTACCTGCTCGGTTCCAGGGCGGTGTTCGGGGCCAACGCCTCGACGGCGGAGACCCTCATCTTCACGACGGTCACCACGGCGATCTTCCTGACCCTGCTCGCCTCGGTCGCCGGAATGATCCTGGCCTGCGCCAACTCCCTCGCCCACGACGTCTTCGCGCACCTGCGCAGGGACCTCACCCCGCGCCGCGAGATGACACTGGCCCGCGTCTCCGCGCTCGCCGTGGGGGGCGTGGCGATCGTCCTGGCGGTCCTGGTCCAGCACCACAACCTGCAACCGCTGGTGACCCTCTCCTTCTGCCTGGGCGCATCGGCACTCGCCCCGGCGCTGGTCTACAGCCTCTTCTGGCGCCGCTACACCCGCCGGGGCCTGCTGTGGACCCTCATCGGCGGCACCCTCGGCTCCGTCATCCTCATGACGGGCACCAACCTGGTCTCGGGCGCCCCCACTTCGGCCTTCCCGGACCACGACTTCAACTGGTTCCCCTTCACCACCACAGGAATCGCCTCCATCCCCCTCGGCTTCCTCCTGGGCTGGCTGGGCACGGTGTCATCGGGCCCCCGGGAATCGGAGGACCAACGCAAGCGGTACGAGGCGGTGGAGGGCTGGATCCTGGCGGGGGTGACAAGGAGGTAGCTCTTACCGGGAAGGACTCGACACGGAGCAACGGGCGGATGGGGGTGGAGGAGCCTAGGGGGTTCCCTCAGCGGCGGCCCGCCCGGTCAGCGCAGCGAGACTGCTGCGCACATGCTCCATGTGCGCCCGCACCTCGTCCCACTCCTCCCCGTGCTCCCGCAGCATCCGCTCGGTGTCCCGCGCGATGCCCTCCTCCCGCGCCACCGCGGCAGCGATCAACTCCGCGCCCCGCGCCTCCGCGTCCTCCTGCCCGTGCCGAGCGGACTCCTCCGCCTCGGCAAGGGCCCGCTTCGCCTCGGACAGGCGCTCCTCCGCCGCGGCCACCAGCGAAGCCTCCCGCGCGTCCGCCTCCGCTTCCCGCTCGGCGATCTCCCGCTCGGCGGCCTCCCACCGCTCGGCCTGCTCCTTCTCCTGCTCCTCGAGCAGCGCGGCACTGCGCTCCCGCGTCTCCCGCAGCGCGGCAAGGGCCTCGCCCCGCCACTCCTTCACGTCGTGCCGGGCCCCGATCCGCGACTCGTCAGCGGCGGCACGGCAGGCGAGCAGCCGCTGCCGGGCCCGCTCGTCGGCCTCGCCGAGGATCTCGTCGGCGTACGCGCGAGCCGCCTCACGCAGCTTCTGCGACTCCGCGTCGGCCGCCTCCGCCATGGCCCGCACGTCGGCATCGGCCGCGTCGCGCACGGCGGCGACCTCCTCCTCGCCCAGGGCCAGGATCCTCTGCGCGCGCTCGCCGAGTTCCTCGTACGTCTGCGGGGCGAGACGCGAGACCACGTCCCGCAGCCGCTCCGCCTCCGCCTCCATCTCCTTGGCGAGGACGGTGAGCCGGGCGGCACGCTCCCACGCGCCGTCGCGGTCCTCGGACAGTTCGAGGGCGTACGCCTCCACCTGCTCGGGACGGTAGCCACGCCCGCGCACGGCGACGAAACCGTGCTCCGACGCCGTTGCACCGCTGCTCATCGTTGAATCCCTCCTCCGACGCTCCACGCGCGTACTGCGTGATTGGCGCACATCTTGATGGATCAAGCGGAAGCGCTCATAACGCGACACTCCGCACATCTCATCCGCTCAAGGATGCGCCATTTGCCATCAGAAGTCGGAATCGGGGGTACGACGGCCCGGAAAACGCGAGGGGCGCCCGACCCCACACGGGATCGGACGCCCACTCGGCACGGCGTGAACTACAGCAGGCCGTCCCACATCTGCTCGAGAAGCACCGACCACCAGCTCTCCGGCGACGCGAGCGCCGCCGGGTCGAGTGCCGCGAGCTGGCTCTGGAAGTCGACGGTCCAGCGGCCCGCCTGCTCCTGGTTGAGCCCGAAGCGCAGCCGCCACATCCGGCCGAGCAGCGCCAGGCAGCGCGCGAACTCGGGCAGGCCCGTGTTCACGAACTGCGGCGGCACCGGAGCACCGCCGGGACCGGCCTCCACGGGCACGGCGACGATGTTCGCCGTGCCGTACTGGACGCAGATCGCGCGGCCGAAGTCACTGCCCATCACGAGGTACGACCCCGCGTCGGACGCCGGCTGCACCCCGCGCTCCTGCGCCATCTCCGCGAGAGTCGGCACCGGACGCCCCGGCTGGGCCTGCGCCCAGAAGAACGGACCGAAGTCGACGGGCAGACCCGCCACGACGAGCGTGTGCGCCACGAGGTCGGGCACGCCCTGCCGGGACACCGCCCGCTGGTCGAAGCGGAAGATGCCGGGCCCGAACGCGCCCACCAGCTCCTGCGCCACGCCCTCCGGCGGGATCGGCGGCGCGGGCTGCACCTGCGGCAGCGGCGCGCGCACCGGCGCGGGGCGCGCGGGACCGTCCGCGACCTGGTGCAGCTCGGCCTGGTGCGCGATGAGCTGCTGCATGCCGCCCTGCCGGGACGCGTGGTCCCTGCCGTACGGGGCGATGCTCGTGATCCGCGCCTGCGGCCAGGTCTCCCGGATCATGCGGGCGCAGTACGCGCCCGGCAGCTCGCAGGACTCCAGCTCCGTGTGGAGTTCGAGCACCTGCTGCGGCGGCACGTTCATGCCGCGCAGCTCGTGCAGGATCTGCCACTCCGGGTGCGGCGTGCCGGGCGCCGAACGGCGGATGAGCTGCTGCTCGGAGCCGTCCTGCGCGCGGTAACGGAGCACGGCCTGGTAGCCGGGGCCGACGGTCGGCTGACCGGTGGGCGGCTGCGGGTAGCCGTAGGGCTGACCGGGAGCGGGCTGGCCCGGCGCCGGGGGCAGCATGCCGGGAGCACCTGGGGCGCCGGGGGCCTGCGGCGGCATGGGCGCGCCGGGGCCGCCGACCGCGGGTCCGGCCAGCATGGTCGCGGCGTGGTGGACACCGCCGCCGGGGGCGGCGGGGGCGCCGGGAGCGGCGGGGGGCTGCGGGGCACCGGGAGCACCCGGAGCGCCGGGCGGGCCAGGAGGCTGCGGGGCACCCGGAGCGCCGGGAGCACCCGGCGGCTTGATACCGCCGGGACCACCAAGGCTCGGGTCCGCCAGCATCGTCGCCGCGTGGTGGACACCGCCGCCGGGGGGCGGGGTGCTGCCGGGCGGGTTCGGGGCGCCGGGAGGCTGCGGGGCGTCCGGAGCCGCGGGCGGCTGGGGTCCGTCGGGGCCGAGCGACGAGACGAGCTGCGTCGGGACGTAACCGCCCGCCGGGGTGCCCGGAGCACCGGGCCCGGACGGCGGCGGTGTACCCCCGGCGGCGCCGGGCACCCCCGGAGCACCGGGAGGCGGCGGCGTGGTCGCACCGCCACCGCGGGCACCGCGCGGCGGAGCCTGCGCCTTGCTGGTCGCGGCGTCGGCGATGTCCCCCGCACCGGGGGGCGCGGAGTGCTGGGCGGCGGCGGGCGCCGGGCCCTGCGGGTAGCCGTAAGCGGCCGGGTCCGGAGGGCTGACGCCCGGAGGCGGCGGCATGTTCACCGCGGCACCGGCGGGCGGCGGCGGGAGGTTCGGCCCCGGAGCCGTCGGAGCGGCCGGGGGCTGCGCGCCGGGGCCCTGCGGATAGCCGTACGCGGCCGGGTCCGGAGCACCGGCTCCCGGCGGCGGGGACTGGCCGGGGCCACGGTCGTCGAGCGCGGGCGCGACCGTCGTGGACGGAAGACCGCTGCCGCCGTGCATCAGCGCGGTCTTGGCCTCGGGGGCCACACCGGGCGGCGGAGTGTCATCGTCGTCACCGCCGACCAGCGGCGGCGCGAACACCGTCGCGGGCGCGGGCACCGAACGGTCGTCGCCTGTATCGGCGTTGGTGTCCGTACCGGCCCACGGGGTGGCCCCGACCGGCGCGTCCGACGCCCCGGCCGCAGGCCACGGCGTACCCCCGCCGGGAGCCCCGGGAGCGGCAGCAGGGGCGGGCGCAGAAGGCGCGGCAGGCGCAGACGGCGCACCCGGCGTCGAACCGCCGTACCCCGCACCCCCGTCGGACGCACCCGGCGCAGACGGCGCACCCGGCGCAGACGAAGCCGCAGCACCCGCAGGCCCCGCAGCGCTGGCCGCACTCGCCGCCCCCGCCGAACTCCCCGACCCCGCCCTGCGATCCGGAATGCCCAGCTTGTCCGCCGCCTCCTGGAGCCACTCCGGGGGGCTCAACAGGAACGACGTCTGATTCAGGTCGACCCGCTCCGGCGCGGGCGGCGCCGCATCCTCCGGCGCCGCGTCCGGCAGGCCGTACTCCTCCTCGTACCGGCGGATCACCTCACCGACCGGCAGCCCCGGCCAGAGCGTGGCCTCACCGCTGTCCCGTGCGATGACGAGCCGCTGCCGGCCGCCGTCGGACACCGGACCGTTCTCACGGTCCTCCGCCCACACGACGAACCCGAGCTCGAACTCCCGCACCCGCACCTCGCGATGCTGGTAGCCGGGCACATCGGCGTTGATCCACTCCTCGGCGCGCTCCTGCGCCTGCGCGAAGGTCACCATCGACAAGTCACTCCCCCACCGGGACGGCGTGCGCGAAGCCGCCGTCCACCATCAGGTTCGCCACGGTCTCCAACTCCGGCGGATTGCCCGCGAGCCGCGCCAGGAAGGCGTCGAAGTCGTCACCGCACGGCAGCAGCAGCCGCTCCACCCGCTCGGCGGGTGACCAGGCGGCCGCCTCCGATACGTCCCGCGCGTCGTCGTACGCGCAGAACCACACCGACCCGATCCGGTCACCCTTGACCTTCACGGCGAGAATGCCGCCCTGCACGAAACCGACTCCCAGGTAGTCCTTGGTGAGATGGTCCCGCAGGCATTTGTTCACGTACACCAGGTCATTGACCGCGGCCTCGTCCCGCACCGTGAAGAACGGCTGGTCGATCAGGAGACCGAGCTCGGCGTCGAGCGCCGTACCCACCGGCGCGCAGCCGCCCGCCGCCTTCAGGAAGGAACGGTAGGCGCCCGGCAGCCGGTAGCCCAGGTCCTCCTCGACGCCCAGGACGTCCTGCTCGCTCACCGCGACCGCCGACTTCGGCAGCGCCAGATGCGCGGGGCGCGTCTCCTGGAGCGGGCGCGTACCCCGCTTGTTCTGGTCCACCGGCGTCGTCGCGAGCCCGCCGTGATGCCGCAGGAGCGCCTTCACCTCGACCGGGACCAGCTCAAGGCGCCTGCCGCCGGGCACGTGGTGCCAGGTCCAGCCGTGCGGGGTCGCCACCGGCGGAATCGTGTCCCACAGGTCGTGGTCCGCCGCGGCCATCGCCGCGTTCGCCGAGACGTAGTCCGTCAGACGCAGCTCGTCGACGCCGAAACCCTCCGGGGGCTCGGCGATCTCGGCGGCCGCACGCGCGTAGGCCGAGAAGTCCGGATAGCCGAGCTCGTCGACGCGCACACCTCTGGGATGGCGCGTGGCCCGGACCGGATCCGGGAAGTGCACGACCTGCCCGGCGTAGGCCGCGTTCGGCGGCGCGGCTTGCTGCCCCAGCCGACCTGTCGTCATGGCGGTTGCCCCCTGCGGCACTGTTAATGGTTCTGCGGATCACTGTGCGTGGATTCGCTGTACGTCGGATTCGCTGAGCGTCGGATTCGATGTGCGTGGATTGTGCGTACTTCTTCCTGCGTTCCGCAGACTGCGGATGTCGACAGCCTATGCGCAAGGACGACACCGGTCACCGGGCCTCCGGTTCCATGACCAGCAGCCACCGGACCGTCACCGTGCGACGAAAGCCAGGCGTGTCGCGGCGCCCCAGCTTCCGCACCACCCGCCCCATTTGGCAGGCTGTCACCGCAACGCGGGGGCGTGGCACACGCGGTCACTACCGCGAGTTGCGGGGAGGGAAGCACCACCATGCACACGGCACAGACCGGCACGACCGGCCGCCCGGCGGCCACGACGGCGCCATCGGCGACCGCCGACGCGGGTGATCCGCGCGTCGGCTGGAGCAGCGCCTCCGCGCACGCGCCCGTACTGCGCCAGCGCCGCGACGGGATACTTCCCACCGTCGCCGCCGCGCTCTCCGTCCGCGGCGCGACCCTCACCTGTACCGCGGGGCGGGGCGAAGAACCTCCCGCTCTGCACCCACTCGTACAGGACTTCCTCGACACCCTCACAAGCGGCCAGCGCGAACGCTTCACCGGAAGGTGTGCCGAAGCCATCCTCATCTCGCGCCACCTCACCGCGGCCGACGGCAGCCGGTCCAAACGCGCGGCACGAAAACCGATGACCAACGGCGAGGCCCGCAAGGCCCTCAAGCACGCCAAGCTCACCACCCGCCGCATCCGCGAGGACGGCGACCCCCTGCACGGCGGCTTCGCCCGCCCCTGCCGCTCCTGCACCGCCCTCACGGCGCACTTCGGCGTACGGATCGTGGACCCCACGACGCCGGAAGCCTGACCCCACACCGAGCCGCGAACCACTACGAGGGCCCATGCACACGGAACAGCACGCCGAGAATGCCGCGACCCAGGCGGCCGCGTCACCCCGCTTTCCCGTCCCCGTCGACGCGGCCCTGCGCGCCGCCGGCTGGACCCCCGGACGCTGGGACATAAAGCAGGCCGAGATCTGGGCCGACGTCCTGCGCCGCCACACCTCGCCCGCCGGGCACCAGCACGCCGTCTTCCCCGCCGCCGTCGAGGCGTGGGCCGAGTTCGGCGGGCTGCACATCACACCGCAGGGGCCCGGCCGCCACATAGCGCCCGCCACCGTGCACCTGGATCCCCTGTACGGGCTCCACCTGGCCCGCACGCTCGGCGACCTGGGACGCGCCCTCGACACCGAGGTGTGCCCCATAGGAGAGGAGACGGAGACCCAGGCGCTCCTCGCCATCGACGCGGAGGGCCGCGTCTACAGCCTCGACCACAGCGGCGACTGGTACCTCGGCTCCCACATCGACGAGGCCCTGTCCACCCTGACCTCAGGCACCCAACCGGAACGCCTCAAAGCGGGCTGAACCGAGCAGGGCCTTCCGGGCGGCCCGGGAAGGCCCCGCTCACGCCTCCGCGACGGCCGCCGCCGTGGGCAGTACCGCGGACACGCGGAAGCCGCCCGCGTCCGTCGGCCCCGACACGAACACCCCGCCCAGCGCGGTGACCCGCTCCTTCATGCCCACCAGACCGTTGCCCCCACTGGGCAGCCGGGCATCCCCGGGCCCCGCCTCGGGCGGCGGTTCGTTCTCCACCTGCATCGCGATCTCCGCCCCGCGATGCGCGAGGCGGACATACGTCTTGGCGCCCGCCGCGTGCTTGTGCACGTTCGTCAACGCCTCCTGGACCACGCGGTACGCGGTCTGCTCCACGTCCGCCGCATACCCGCGGGACTCCCCCTCCACGGACAGCGCCACCGCCATCCCCGCCGCACGGGACTGCCCCACCAGCTCATCGAGCTCCGCCAGGCACGGCCCGTCCTCGTCCACCGCACGCGAGGCGGCCGCCGCGGCGGCGAACCCCACGGCGGCCAGCGGCACCACATCGGAGACCGAACCGTGCCGGCCACCCGCCGGGGGCGTCGGCTCCCCGGTCCGCAGCACACCGAGCATCTCGCGCAGCTCGGTCAGCGCCTGCCGCCCCATGTCCCCGACCAGGGCGGCATTCTTCACGGCCTTCTCGGGATCTTTCCTCGCCACGGCCTGCAAGGCGGCCGCATGCACGACCATCAGACTCACCCGGTGCGCGACGACGTCATGCATCTCCCGCGCGATCCGGGTCCGCTCCTCGTTGCGCGCCCACTCGGCCCGCTCCTCGGCCCGCTCGGCAAGGAGCTGCAACTCACGCTCCAGGCTGTCGGCCCGCTCCCGCAGACTCTCCATGAGCCGCCGCCGGGCCCCGACGTACAGCCCTAGCAGGATCGGCGGCGCGGTCAGCCCGATCGAGGTGGTGATCGCGATGAACGGTATGAACCCCTCCGCGAACCCCAGGTCCCCGCTCTCCATGTCCTGCCGCGTCCGCACCAGCGTGACGATGAGCGTCCCGAGCAGAGACATTCCGGCCAGCGACCCGATGATCCGCCGGGGCAGCTCGGAGGCGGCAAGCGTGTAGAGCCCGACAACGGTGAGGAAAATCCCCATCTGAGCAGGCGTAATGGCAATGGAGACAAGCACCACGGCAATGGGCCACCGCCGCCGCAGCACCAGCGAGAACCCGGCGAGCACGCCGAACCCCACACCCACCGCCGCGGGAATCCCCGTATCCCCCGAGAACGTGACCCCCTCGGCCCCGCACTCCGCGGCCGACACCAACGCGAGCCCCACATCCAGCACGGCACTACGCCGCCGCTCCCACCACCACGGCCCAGTCACGGCCGCACTGTGGCTCTCCCCCGTCGTGGTCATACCTCCCAGCCTACGGGCGACAAGCCCTCCTTTTCCGGCGAGTTTCCGGCTCAGTGATCGAACACACGCGCTGTTCGATGCGAAACGAAACGGCCGGAATTCCCTCGAACCGTTGAACCTCTTTCGCCCTCCTGCCGGACGCCCGCATTCCGGACAAGGCTCACCGCATGACGGAAATCACGGACAAGTACGCGGACTTCGAGGCACTACGGGAACAGGCGATCGCGCTGCGGCGCGAGGGACTGAGCCGCCGCCAGATCCGCGACCGGCTCTTCATCCACAACAACGACATACTCAACCGCCTCCTGGAGGGCGAGCCGCCCCCGGAGTGGACAAAGCGCCCGAACGCGAAGGACGACCTGCGGGAGCGGGCGCGAGAGCTGCGGATCCAGGGCCGGACGTACGACCAGATCCAGCTGGAGCTGGGCTGCTCCAAGGGTTCGATCTCACTGTGGGTACGGGACCTGCCGAAGCCGGAACGGCGGCGCACCAGCGAGGAGGCCTCAGCCATCGCCAAGCGCGGCTGGGAGGCCACCATGCGTCGCCGCGAGGAGGAGCGCCGGCGGACCAAGGAAGCGGCAGCCGGCGAGATCGGCACGCTGTCCGACCGCGAACTGTTCATGGTGGGCGTCGGCCTCTACTGGTCCGAGGGAAGCAAGGACAAGCCGTACGCCCGCCGGGAGAACGTCACGTTCGTGAACAGCGACCCGGGGATGGTCCAGGTGTTCCTGGCCTGGCTCGACCTTCTCGAAGTGGAACGCCGACGCCTGCGCTTCTCGGTGCTGATCCATGAATCGGCCGACGTGGCAGCCGCCGAGCAGTACTGGGCCGACCTGGTCGGCGCCGATCGCGGCGCCTTCAACAAGACGACGCTCAAAAGGCACAACCCGAGAACCGTCCGCAAGAACGTGGGCACCGCCTACCACGGCTGCCTCGTGGTCAAAGTCCTGCAGAGCGCGGACTTGTACCGTCGCGTCGAAGGCGCTTGGTACGGCATAGTGTTGTCCGCGCGTCGAACCGATCAGCCGAATCGGGCATAGCGCGCAGACCATCCCGGGTCGTCTAATGGCAGGACAAATGGTTTTGGTCCATTGAATGAGGGTTCGATTCCTTCCCCGGGAGCAGCACGGAACGGGTCCTGACCTCAAGGTCGGGACCCGCCCTCATTTCCGGCCCACAACGCCCCGGTATCCTGCGGATGTCCACTCCCCGCACATCCGAAGCCGAAGGGCACCCCCGTGAGCGCCAACAGCCCGGCAGCCGTCGTCGTCCTTGCAGCGGGTGAGGGCACCCGCATGAAGTCGGCCACCCCCAAGGTCCTGCATGAGATCTGCGGGCGTTCTCTCATCGGGCACGTGCTCGAAGCCGCGTACGCGCTGAGTCCGGAGCGGCTCGTCACCGTCGTCGGATTCGCCCGCGAGAAGGTCGTCGCGCACCTGGGGGCCATCGCTCCGGACGTGCGCACGGCCTACCAGAGCGAGCAGAAGGGCACCGGGCACGCCGTCCGCATCGGTCTGGACGAGCTCGGCGGCGCCGTGGACGGGACCGTCATCGTCGTCTGCGGCGACACCCCGCTGCTGACCGGCGCGACCCTCCGGCAGCTGGCCGCGACGCACACGGGCGACGGCAACGCCGTGACGGTGCTGACCGCCGAGGTCCCGGACGCGACCGGGTACGGCCGCATCGTGCGGGACGGCGAGAGCGGCGCGGTGACGGCCATCGTCGAGCACAAGGACGCCACGGAGACGCAGCGCGCGATCCGTGAGATCAACTCCGGGGTCTTCGCGTTCGACGGGCAGCTGCTCGCGCAGGCGCTGGGCAAGGTGCGTACGGACAACAGCCAGGGCGAGGAGTACCTGACCGATGTTCTGGGGATCCTGCGTGAAGCGGGGCATCGCGTGGGTGCGGCCGTCACCGGCGATCACGAGGAGATCGCGGGGATCAACAACCGCGTACAACTGTCCGAGGCCCGCCGCACCTTGAACGACCGCCTCCTCACGGAGGCGATGCTGGCCGGCGTCACGGTCGTGGACCCGGCGTCGACGTGGATCGACGCGACGGTGACGTACGAGCAGGACGCGCTGGTGCACCCCGGCACGCAGCTGCACGGCGCCACGCATCTCGGTGAGGGCGCCGAGGTCGGGCCCAACACCCGTCTGACGAACACCAGGGTCGGTGCCGGTGCCCGGGTGGACAACACGGTCGCGTACGACTCGGAGGTCGGGGAGCAGGCGAGCGTCGGTCCGTTCGCGTATCTGCGGCCGGGCACCCGGCTCGGCCTGAAGGCCAAGGCGGGGACGTTCGTGGAGATGAAGAACTCGAACATCGGCGAGGGCACGAAGGTTCCGCATCTTTCGTACGTGGGCGACGCGACGATCGGTGATTACACCAACATCGGTGCCGCGAGCGTCTTCGTGAACTACGACGGCGAGGCCAAGCACCACACGACGGTGGGGTCGCACTGCAAGACGGGTTCGGACAACATGTTTGTGGCTCCTGTCACGGTCGGGGACGGTGCTTACACGGCTGCGGGGTCGGTCATCACGAAGGACGTTCCGGCCGGTTCGCTGGCCGTGGCCCGTGGCCAGCAAAGGAATATCGAGGGTTGGGTGGCGCGCAAGCGTCCGGGCAGCGCGGCCGCGAGGGCGGCGGAGGCGTCGTCCGGGAAGCCCGGGAAGCCGGCCGGCGGAAGCTGACCGGAAACAGGTGCGTCGGACACGGCGTACCGTGATAGATGCACACCATTTCGGCCGGCTCAGCGCTGCGGACTGCATTTTTCCGGAGCGTGCGGGGACGGCAGCGGGAAAAACTCGTCTGAGGAGACTAGTGCTGTGACCGGGATCAAGACGACCGGCGAGAAGAAGTTGATGCTCTTCTCCGGCCGCGCCCACCCCGAGTTGGCCGAGGAGGTCGCACACAAGCTGGGTGTCGGCATCGTGCCGACGAAGGCTTTCGATTTCGCCAACGGCGAGATCTATGTGCGGTATCAGGAGTCGGCCCGCGGGGCGGACTGCTTCTTGATCCAGAGCCACACGGCTCCGATCAACAAGTGGATCATGGAGCAGTTGATCATGATCGACGCGCTGAAGCGCGCGTCGGCCCGCTCCATCACCGTGATCGTGCCGTTCTACGGCTACGCGCGCCAGGACAAGAAGCACCGCGGCCGCGAGCCGATCTCGGCCCGTCTGGTGGCGGACCTGATGAAGACCGCGGGCGCGGACCGCATCCTCACGGTCGACCTGCACACGGACCAGATCCAGGGCTTCTTCGACGGCCCGGTCGACCACCTCTTCGCGCTGCCGATCCTCGCGGACTACGTGGGCGCGAAGGTCGACCGCTCGAAGCTGACCGTGGTCTCCCCGGACGCGGGCCGCGTCCGGGTCGCCGACCGCTGGTGCGACCGTCTCGGCGCCCCGCTGGCCATCGTGCACAAGCGCCGTGACAAGGACGTCGCCAACCAGGTCACCGTCCACGAGGTCGTGGGTGAGGTCGAGGGCCGCGTCTGCGTCCTGGTCGACGACATGATCGACACGGGTGGCACGATCTGCGCCGCCGCCGACGCCCTGTTCGCGCACGGCGCGGAGGACGTCATCGTGACGGCCACGCACGGCGTGCTCTCCGGCCCGGCCGCGGACCGTCTGAAGAACTCCAAGGTGAGCGAGTTCGTGTTCACGGACACGCTGCCCGACCCGGGCGACCTGGAGCTCGACAAGATCACGGTCCTCTCGATCGCGCCGACCATCGCGAACGCGGTGCGCGAGGTCTTCGAGGACGGTTCGGTGACGAGCCTCTTCGACGAGCAGGCCTAGTTCCTGCGGGCTCGCTCGCGGGCCACT
>NZ_JBNNJZ010000032.1:0-2114 GCF_050270335.1 Streptomyces sp. NPDC059900 | reverse complement strand
TGAAGATCGATTTTTGGGGCGGCCTCCCGCCGGGTAGACTCACCGAGTTGCTCGGCGAGGGAGGCCGTACTCATTGCGGTACGGCTGTCCGTTATCGACGCGCTCTTCGTAGCAGGCCAGTAAGTCGTGGCCGGGTGACCGACTCTGTTCCGTCACCGCTCATACGAGGAGTGCACATGTCCGAGGTGAAGATCACCGCCGAGGTCCGCAGCGAGTTCGGCAAGGGCGCCGCCCGCCGTCTGCGTCGCGCCGACAAGCTTCCCGCCGTCGTCTACGGCCACGGCTCGGACCCGATCCACATCACGCTGCCGCACCACGGCACCCTGATGGCGCTCAAGACCCCGAACGTCCTGATCAACCTGGACATCGACGGCAAGAGCCAGCTGGTCATCCCCAAGGCCGTCCAGCGTGACGCCGTGCGCATCGGCATCCTGGAGCACGTCGACCTGCTCCTCGTCCGCAAGGGCGAGAAGGTCAACGTCGACGTCTTCGTCCACACCGAGGGCGAGCTCGCCCCCGGCGGCAACCTGCTCGAGCACGTGCTGAACGCGCTGCCCGTCGAGGCCGAGGCCACGCACATCCCGGAGTCGGTCACCGTCTCCATCGCCGGTCTCGAGGCCGGTGCGACCGTCCTCGCCAAGGACATCACCCTCCCCGCGGGCACGTCCCTCGCCGTCGAGGAAGACACCGTCGTCCTCCAGGTCCTGGCCGCGCAGGCCGAGGAGGCCGCTGAGGCCGAGGGCGAGGGCGACGCCGCCGCCGAGGCCTGAGCCTCGACCGCGATCGCCTGAGCTCGACCGGGTCCGACCGGGCTCGACTGGGTTCGACTCTGCCAACCGCCGCTCCGCGCTCCTGCGCGGGGCGGCGGTTGGGCTATGAAGGAGACATGCAGATGACGACGGATCCCGGCGCGCCCTGGCTGATCGTGGGTCTGGGCAATCCAGGCCCCGGGTACGCCATGAACCGGCACAACGTGGGCTTCATGGTGGCCGATCTCCTCGCGAAGCGGATCGGCGGCTCGTTCAAGCGGAGCGGGCGTGCGCAGGCGCAGGTCCTGGAGGGCCGGATCGGTCCCGCGGGTCCGCTGAGCCGCCGCGTCGTGCTGGCGAAGCCGATGTCGTACATGAACGTGTCGGGCGGCCCGGTGACGGCGCTGCGCGACTTCTACAAGGTGCCAACGGCGAACATCGTCGCCGTCCACGACGAGCTGGACATCGACTACGGCACGCTGCGGCTGAAGCTGGGCGGCGGCGACAACGGCCACAACGGTCTGAAGTCGATGACGAAGGCGATGGGGTCCGACTACCACCGGGTGCGGTTCGGGATCGGGCGTCCGCCGGGGCGGATGCAGGTGGCGGACTTCGTCCTGAAGGACTTCGCATCGGCGGAGCGCAAGGAGCTGGACTACTTCGTGGACCGGGCGGCGGATTCCGCGGAGGCGCTGGTGACCGAGGGCCTTGAGCGGGCGCAGAGTTCGTACAACTCGTAACCACTTGCCCCGGTACGGCTCATCAGCACTTGCCCGGGGCTGTTGACTGAGCGCATCCCCATGGCCAAGGATCGCCGCCATGAACGCGCTGCTGCTCCTCCGCCGGACGGCTATGGGCGCGGTCGCGGCGCTGCTGATCGTCGCGGGCGTCTGGGCGTCCTGGGGCACCGCGCAGCACGTGATGCTCTCCGACGACCGGGAGCGGGGCACGATGCGGGTGACGCGGTGCTCCTCGGACACGTGCGTCGGTTCGTACGTCCCTTCCACCGAGGGCTTCGAGCCGCGCGCGAAGGTCGTGATCGACCGCTCGATCGCGGAGGAGAAGGGGATGCGGGTTCCGGTGGCGGTGAAGCCCGGCACGTCCGAGGTGGTCCGCACCGGCGGCCCCGGCTTCCTCCACGCCTGGCTCCCCCTGGGCGGCGCGCTGCTCCTGTCGGCCGTGGTGGTGGCCGGCGGCCTGCGCATGCCCCGCACGGCCTGGATCCTGGCCCTGGCGGGCGGCACCCTGCTGACGGCGTCTTTCGTGACGCTGGCGTTCTGACCCGCGGGTCGGGGGCGCGCGGGGGCCGGGGGCCCCCCCCCCGGGGGTGAACCCGGGGTTGGGGGGGCCCCCCCCCCCCCCCTG
>NZ_JBNNJZ010000031.1:0-37450 GCF_050270335.1 Streptomyces sp. NPDC059900 | reverse complement strand
GTCCGGCACCATCCAGTTCTTCAACTTCATGTTCCACACGCTCTTCGTGCTCTACGCGACGGTCGAACTCGGCCTGAGCGCTGGTGTTCTGGGCGCGGTACTCGGCTCGGGCGCCGTCGGCGGACTGCTCGGCGCCGCCTCCAGCGGATGGCTCGTGCGCCGCTTCGGCATCGGGGCGTCCGTCGTCGGCGGTTCCCTCGGATTCACGGTGCCACTGCTGCTCATACCGCTCGCACACGGACCGCTGCCGCTGGTCGTCGGCACGCTCTTCGCCGCCGAATTCCTCTCCTGCGCCGGCGTGATGGTCGTCGACATCCCTGCCGCTTCGCTCCAGACGGCCCTGATCCCGCGCGCCATCCGGTCGCGGGTCATGGGCGCCTACCGCACCCTGAACCACGGCTTCCGGCCGCTCGGAGCACTGGCGGGCGGCGCACTGGGCACGGTGATAGGGCTGCGCCCGACGCTCTGGATCGGTACGGCGGGCGCGGTCCTCGCGGTGCTGTGGCTCCTGCCGTCGCCGGTGCCGGGCATACGCGAGCTGCCGCAGTCCGCCGAGCAGGACACGGTGGCCGCCTGATCGTCTCAACTGGCTTACGCGACAAGCCTGTTGCGCGAACCATTGACATCCCGTCCCGGCGTGGAGAAGCTCCATCACGCCCGTGTTAACGCTAACACCGGGCTGACACACACCTGAGGGAGCCACCCATGTCAGGTAGTCGTCACCGCCTTCATCCGCCGCCGGGCGCCGCGCTCGACCGCCGGGCGCTGCTTGCCGCGGCCGCCGCCGGTGCGCTCGCCACTGCCTGCGGGTCCGCGAGCGGACAGCCGCCGGGCAGGGTCGGCGTGCTCGGTGACAGCGCTGCCTGGGAGAAGCCCATGGCCGCCGCGGGGGCGGCCATGGACGTGGTGGCGGGCGTGCGGCTCGTGCCGGAGGTCAATCCGTCCCTCGAATCGTTCGAGCAGGTCGTCAAGTCCTCGCTGCGCACCAGCAAGACGCCGGACATGCTCAAGTACTGGTCGGGCTACCGGCTCCAGGACCTCGCCCGCACCGGCGGCATCCTCGACCTGACCAGGCAGTGGGAGAACGCGGCCGCAAAGGGCTGGGTCGACGCCTCGTTACGGGATGCGTTCACCTACCGGGAACGGGTCCACGGCCTGCCGATGAACCTCGCGTACTGGGTGTTCTTCTACAACACCGAGGTGTTCGCGAAGCACCGCCTCAGGGCTCCCCGGACATGGGACGACTTCCTCGCCGCCTGCGCACGGCTGGCGAAGAGCGGGATCACTCCGCTGCACGGCTCGGCGGCCGACCGCTGGCCCGCCTTCATCTGGTTCCAGGAGATCCTCAGCCGCCAGGACCCGCAGTTCTACGAGGACTTGATGAACGGCCGCGAGCGCTACACCGATCCGCGTGCCGAACGCGCCCTGCGCACCCTTGAGTCCTTCTTCGACAAGGACTGGTTCACCCCCATGGACATGAGCCACGCCGACGCCGCCGCGGCACTCGCCCACGGCAAGGTCGGGATGGTCCCCTGCGGCACCTGGCTCGGCTCGACCCTCGTGGGCGCGGGCGCGAAGCCCGGCAAGAACCTGGGCGCCTTCATACTGCCCATGGCGGATCCGAAGGCCCGCCCCTGCGTCGTCTTCGAGTCCAGCGCCCTGGTCTGCACCGTGAAGGGACCCGACCGGGCCGAGGCGGTGAAAGCAGCGGACAGCTGGCTGCGGCCCCCCGTCATGGAGGCCTTCGCGCACAGCCTCCAGGACGGCTGCCCCAACCCGGCGACCATGCCTGCGAACCAGATGATCGCCGGCCTCGCGAGGAATGTGCGCGGCGACAAGCTCCGGCTGCTCAACCGCTTCTGGGAGCAGGGCCCGCCCGAACTGGTCGAAGCGACCGTCGACGACCTGGCCGGCTTCCTGCTGAATCCCTCCTCGTCCCGCGAGGTGCTGCGGACCATGCAGGAGCGCGCGGACGACGCGTGGCAGGTGTGGCGGGAGGCGGAGAAGACATGACCGAGATCGTGACCCCCGCCCCGCACACGGCCAAGCCCCTGCGCGTACGCCGCCGCGTCCCGACCCGGACTCCGCACCAGGCCGCCGCGCGCGGCAACGGCAGACTCGGCGGGCCGCTCGCCGCGCTGCCCTGGGCGCTGCCCGCCTTCGCCCTCGTCGGCGTACTGCTCGTCTACCCGTTCTTCCGCAGCGTCTACGACAGCTTCTTCGAGGACAACGGCTTCACAAGCAGTTTCACCGGATTCGACAACTACGCGCGGCTCGCCGACGACCCGGTCTTCGGCCGTTCGCTCCTCAACACCCTGATGTGGGTGGCCGGGACGCTGCTGCTGCCCGTCCTCGCCGGACTGCTCATCGCCGTCACCACGCACCGCATGCGGTTCGGCGGCATCGCGCAGCTCGTCATCGTGCTGCCGTACGCGATCTCGGCGGCCGCCACCGCCGTCCTGTGGAACTTCATGCTGACCTCCGACGGCGCGGTCAACCAGGTCCTGCGCACGATCGGCCTGGGCTCATGGACGCAGACCTGGCTCCTGGAGTGGCCGCAGAACACGCTCTCGATGATCGTCGCGAGCACATGGCAGGCCACCGGGCTCAATGTCGTCCTCTTCGCCATCGGCCTGCGGGCCATCCCCCGGGAGACCGTCGAGGCCGCACAGCTGGACGGCGCGAGCGGCTGGCGGATGTTCCGGTACGTCACGCTGCCCCAGCTGCGGGCCGTGACGGTCGTCGTGGTGGGGATGGCCGTGGTGAACAGCCTCAAGGCGTTCGACATGATCTGGATCCTCACCAAGGGCGGCCCGTCCCGCTCCTCCGAGACCCTCGCCCTGAGCATGTACCGCGAGGCGTTCCGGCTCTTCCACATCGGCTACGGATCGGCGATCGCGCTGGTCCTCTCGGTGATCGTCGTCGCCTCCTCCTGGATATACCTGCGCCGCCAGATGCCCGAGCCCGACGCCCGCGCCGTCAACGCCAAGGTCTGAGGAGGCTCCCATGGGTCGCGCCGTGCGCCATGTCTTCGTCGCCGGATGCGTGCTGCTCTGGCTGATCCCGCTCTACCTCCTCGTGGTCAACGCCCTGACGCCCGCCGCCGAATACACCGGCAAGCCCGACTGGACCGTCCAGGGCTTCGACCTCGCCGAGAACCTCGAAACGGCCTGGAAGGTGGCGGGCATCGGCGACAGCTTCCAGGCCTCGCTGCTCTACGCCGTGGTGTGCGGCCTTGCCGGAGTGCTCATCGCGGCCATGGCGGCGTTCGCCGTCGTCGTCCTGCCCATCCCGCGGCCCGCCTTCTGGTTCTGGCTGATCTACTCCGGCACGCTCTTCCCGCTCCAGATGTTCCTCGCCCCGCTCTTCGGCATGTACGCGGACGCCGACCTCTACGACACCAGGATCGGGCTCATGCTGGTCTACGCCGCGTGGGCCGTGCCGTTCGCCTTCTTCCTGATCCGTAATCAGATGACCACCATGCCACCGGAGCTGACGGAGGCCGCGCTCATCGACGGGGCATCCTTCCGGCGGATCTTCTGGCGCATCCACGTACCGCTGATGAAGGCAGGACTCGGCGCGGCCTTCATCTTCCAGTTCACGGCCGTCTGGAACGACCTGCTCCTGGGCATCACGCTCAGCCGCAGCCCCGACGTCCAGCCGGTGATGGCGGCCCTGACCACCCTCAACAACGCCTACTCCTCGACCGGACCACCCGTCATCCTCGCGGGCGCGCTGATCGTCTCCGCGCCCACGCTCCTGCTCTTCCTGGTGTTCCGCGGCCTGTTCCTGCGCGGCGTCACCGCATCCGCCCGCTGAGAACCGCCCGCCATCCCACCGAAAGAGAACCGCATGACGACACGGGCCCTCGTCCGCGCCACCGACTGGGACAACGACCGGATACGCGACAGCCTGCGCTCGTCCGTCGTCACCGCGGAGGGAAGCCTCGGCGACAGCGCCCTGAGGCTCACGGAGGAACCGCTGCTGCGCGAAGCGCCGGACGGCGCCGGCCTCACGCAGTCCCTGCGCATCGAAGCGGTCAACGGCTCGCGGCTGCCTGGGGAGTTCACCGTCCGCACGGAGTCCGGCACCGCGCTGCCCGTCGAGAAGCTCGCGGGACCCGGCGGCTCCGTACGCCTCATGGTGCCCGCCGTCGACACCGCGACCCGCCTCACCGTCGGCCTCCCGGACACCGCCGGGGGCATCGAGGTGCGGCTCACCCCACAGCGCCGCTGGACCCTCCACCTGGTCCACCACTCCCACCTCGACATCGGCTACACCGACCCCCAGGGCCACGTCCTCGCCGAGCACCTCTCCTTCCTCGACTCCTGCCTGGAACTGACCAGGGCCACCGACGACTGGCCCGCCGAGTCACAGTTCCGCTGGTGCGTCGAGTCGCTGTGGTCCTTCCGGCAGTGGGCCGACGCCCGCCCCGCCGAGCAGGTCGAGGAGTTCGTACGCCGGGTGCGCGAGGGACGCATCGAGCTGACCGCGCTGCCGTTCAACCTGCACACCGAGACCTGCTCCACCGACGAACTGCACGAACTGCTCCGCCCGGCCCGCGACGTGCGCGAGCGGCACGGCGTCACGTTCACCTCCGCCATGCAGACCGACGTGCCCGGAGCGGTCGTCGGGCTGGTCGACGCGCTGGCCGCCGCCGGGATCAAGTACCTCTCCGTGGCGCACAACTGGGCCGGACGCTCCGTGCCCCACCTGGTCGGCGGCGAGAAGCTGCCGCGCCTCTTCCGCTGGCGTGCCCCCAGTGGCAACAGCGTCCTGGTCTGGGTCACCGACACCCCGCACGGCCTCGCCTACATGGAGGGCCCGCTGCTCGGCTTCGACACGGACCACGCGGACGTCGACGACCTCCTGCCCGCCTATCTGACCTCCCTGGCCACCCACCCCTACCCCTACCGCGGCGGCATCTTCGGCTGGGCCATGGACCAGACCGAGGTCAAGCGCGAGCCCTACCCCTGGGACGTGCTGCACCTGCGCGTCCAGGGCAAGTTCGGCGACAACGCGCCGCCCCGCCGCGTCATCGCCGACACCGTCCGCCGCTGGAACGACACCTGGGCCTTCCCCCGGCTGCGGCTCTCGCGCAACGAGGACTTCTTCACCGACGCCGAGGCCAGGCTCGGCGACGCCGTCCAGACCTTCGAGGGCGACTGGACCGACTGGTGGGTCGACGGAGTCGGGTCCGGCGCACAGCCGCTGTCCCTGGCCCGCACCGCCCAGTCCGTGGTCGCCGACGCCCAGACCATCGGCACGTTCGCGGGCATCCTCGACGCCACGGGGGCCGAGGACGACACGCGGGACGCGGCCGGGGTCTACGAAGCGGTGTCGCTCTTCGACGAGCACACCTGGGGCGCCGGCGACCCGTGGACCCACGGCGACGAGGGCGGCCACAGCGGCGAGCAGCAGTGGCACTGGAAGTACGGCCAGGCGCTGCGCGCCCACGACGACGGCAACGCGCTCCTCGGCAGGGCGAGCGCCCGCCTCGGCCAGCGGCTCGCGGTGGCGCCGGGCGCCGCCGCCACCTACCACGTGCTCAACACCTGCTCCTGGCCGCGCACGGACGTCGTACGGATCTTCCTGCCGGAGAGCAGCGTGCCGCTGAAGCAGCTGGTGGCCGTGCACGACGCACGCGACGGACGCCGCCTGGTCCACGAGGAACAGCCGCAGACCAACGACGAGCACCGGGACGCCGGACGGTTCCTCCTCGTCCGCGTGGACGAGGTGCCGCCCGCCGGATCGGTGCGCCTGGACATCACCGCCGAGACGGAGCGGACCGGCGAACGGTCACGGGCCACCGCCGTGCAGGCCGCCACAGGCTGGAACCCCACCGGCGCCGCCGAGCGCGACGACCCGGCACGGACGGCCGCCGCGGCGCTCGCCCTCCCCGAGCCGACCCTCCTGGAGAACGAACACCTCGCCGTCCGCGTCGACCTGGCGCGCGCCTGCATCGCCTCGGTCACCGACAAGGCCACCGGCCGCGAACTCGTCCGGCAGGACGCGACGACCGGCTTCAACGGCTACCTCCACGACAGCTACACCACCGCCGGAGCCTTCAACCACAACTCCAGCCGCACGACGGCGTCCGACCGCCTCGAACACCTCGGCAACCGTGCCGTCGCCCCGCCCGCCGCACTCATCGCCCGCCGCTCCACGCCGACGGCCGAATCGATCACGTACGAGACCCGCCCGGCCGGAGCCAACCGGCTGCGCACCACCCTCACCCTGCCCGTCGGCGTGCCCCGCCTCGACATCGAGAACCGGCTCGACAAGGACGCGACGCTGCGCAAGGAGAGCGCCTACTTCGCGTTCCCCTTCGCCTTCGAAGACCCGGTGGTGCGCATGGAGGCCTCCGGCGGCCTGACGGGCACCGGCCTGCCCGTCATACCGGGTTCCGCCCTGCACATGCGGGCCGTACGCCGCTGGGTGACCCTCGCCGACGACGGGCTCGCGGTGGCCTGGTCCACGCAGGACGCGCCGCTCGTGCAGTTCGGCAACATCGCGCTGCCGTACGCGCCGTTCCCAAAGACCATGGAGCACGACGAGCCCGCCACCGTCTACTCCTGGATCCACAACAACCTGTGGGACACCAACTTCCCCAGCGCGCAGGGCTTCGAGTTCACCTACCGCTACAGCCTGGCCTGCGCCCCTGCCGACGACGGGCTCGGTCCGCGCACGGCGGCGGCCTTCAGCCGCCCGCTGCGGGCCGTGCGCGCCAGGGGAGCCGAGGGCGGCGGACAGACGTCCCTCACCTTCGCCGGCCTCGGGGACACCAGGATCCGCCTGGTCGGGCTCACGGCGCCGGGGCCCGGCAAGGTCCTGCTCCGGCTCCAGTCGTTCGCGCGGGAGCCGGTGGCCTGCCCGGTGCGGGCCGGCTTCCCGGTCGCCGCCGCCCACCGCTCGGACTACCTGGGCACGGTGGAGGGCGAACTCCCCCTGGCGCACGGCGCGGTGACCGTGGACGTGCCCGCACTGGGCACCACCGCCGTGCTGTTCACACGACCCTGAATTCCAGTGAAGAACCTCCGCTCGAAGGAGCATGCGTGTACCGGCTCGACCCGCGTTACCCCCCGGCACCGGGGACCGTGCTGACCAGCGGCTGGCAGGCCGTCGCCGAACGGCTGCCGTCCGAACCCGCGATCGTGGCCGTCGAGGGGCCACCGGCCGCCGACTGGGAGACCATCGCGGCCCGGCTCACCGCCGCATGCCCCCATCCCGTGCGCACCCTCGACATCCGTACGTGCTACGCACCCCCCGCCGTGGTGCGCCGCCGCACCATGAGCGCCCCGGACGCCGACGACCCCTACTACTGCAAGCTCGCGCAGAACCCGCTGTCGGACCTTTTCCGCGAACTCCCGCGGGGCGACGAGGGCGGCGGCGACCTGGAGGACCTGCTGCTCGTCTACGGCCCCGGTGCCTCCCTGGTCCTGCACGACGTGCTCTGGTACGCCGACCTGCCCAAGCGGTTCGCCGAGTCCGCGGTGGCGGCCGGGGAGGGGAGCAACCTCGGGCTGCCCGGCGAACGGGCCGAGCTGAAGCGGCTCTTCTACGTGGACTGGCCGATGCTCGACCGCCACCGTGACGCGATCGCGGGACAGCTCGACGGCTGGCTCGACGTACAGGAGCCCGGGCGGCCCGTGTTCGTCGACGGGGACGGACTGCGGGCGAGCTACGCCGACCTTGCGCGACGTCCCGTCCGCACCAGACCCTTCTTCAACTCCACGCCCTGGGGCGGCCATTGGGGGCAGCGCACCCTCGGCTTCAACCCCGGGGAACGCAACACCGCCGTCGGCTACGAACTCATCGCCCCCGAAGCGGGCATCCTCATCGGCCACGGCCCCGAGGCCCAGGCGGAGGTCCCCTTCCAGTTGCTGTGCGCCCTGCACCCCGACGAGGTGCTCGGACCGGAGTCGCACGCCCGCTTCGGCACGTCCTTCCCGATCCGCTTCGACTACCTGGACACCATGGGCGGCGGCAGTCTCTCGGTGCACTGCCACCCCAAGGAGCCGTACATGCGCGAGCGGTTCGGCTGGCAGTACACACAGCACGAGACGTACTACATGACGCTCGGCAGCGCGGACACCCGCGTCTATCTCGGGCTGCGCGAGGACGCCGACCCCACGCTCTTCCGCAAGGAGATCGAGGAAGCGGCGCACGACGGGGTGGCGATGAACCCCGCCGACCACGTCATGACCTTCCCCGCAGACCAGGGCAGGCTCTTCATGATCCCGGCGGGCACCCCGCACGCCAGCGGCGCGGGCAACCTCGTACTGGAGATCAGCGCCACCCCCTACCTCTACAGCCTGCGCTTCTACGACTGGCTGCGACCGGACGCCGACGGCAACCCGCGCCCCCTGCCCTACGAACACGGCCTCGCCAACCTGGAGACGGAGCGGCGCGGCGACGCGGTGACACGCGATCTGGTCCAGGAGCCGTGTGTCCTGCGGCGCGGGAACGGCTGGCACGAGGAACTGCTCGGCTCGCTCGACGAGATGTTCTACGAGGTGCGGCGCTACGCACTCGACGCGCAGGCCGAAGCCGCCGACGACACGGCGGGACGGTTCCACGTCCTGAACGTGGTGGAGGGCACGGAGATCACCGTCCTGACCGCGGCGGGCGACCGGCACACGCTGGCCTACGCGGAGACCCTGACGGTGCCCGCGGCGGTCGGCGGCTACCGCCTGCGGGCGAGCGGAGGCCCGGCCAAAGTGGTCAAGGCGCTCGTGCGGGACCGCCGCGGCGCGGGTGCGAGCCCCCCGTGAGAGCCGTCCTGGAGATCGGGGGCACCCATGTCACGGCCGCTCTGGTGGACCCGCTGCGCAGCCGGGTGAGCCGGCGGATCCGGCGGCCGCTGGACGCGCGCGGCGACGCCGAGCGCATCCTCGGCACGATCGTGCGCTGCGCCGGGGAGCTGAAGGTGCCCGCGGGCCAGGTGTGGGCGGTCGCAGTGCCGGGACCCTTCGACCACGAGACCGGCATCGCCCGCTTCCGGGGTGTGGGGAAGTTCGACGACCTGTACGGCATCGACGTGCGCTCGGTGCTCGTCGACGGCGTGTGGCCAAGGCCCGCGGACGTGGTGTTCCTCAACGACGCGCACGCGTTCTGTCTGGGGGAGTGGAGCACGGGAGCCGCGGTCGGCCACCGCCGCTGCGTGGGGATCACCCTGGGGACGGGGGTGGGGTCGGCGTTCCTCGCGGACGGCGCCGTACGGCGGGAAGGGCCCGGCGTGCCGCCCGGGGGCCGCGTCGACCTGCTGCGCTGGGCCGGTGCGCCCCTGGAGCACTTCGTGTCGCGGCGGGCGATCCTCGCCCGCTACCGGTCGCGCCACGGCTTCCGGGACGGCGACCGCGGCATGGACGTGCGGGACGTCGCCGAGCGGGCGCGCAGCGGCGAACGCTGGGCCGCGCAGGTCCTTGACGAGGCCCTGGCCGCTCTCGGTACTGTCCTGGCCCCGTGCGTACGTGACTTCGGCGCGTCGGCGGTCGTGGTCGGCGGCGCCGTGGCGCTGTCCTGGGACCTGGTCGGGCCCGCCCTGAGCACCGGCTTCGGGGATACTCCGGTGAGACCGCGCCGGGGCACGCTGGGGGCGGACGCGGCGCTGATCGGGGCGGCCGGGTACGCCGGGGCCACCGGGCGGTGAGGGCGGCCCGGCAGGCCGGGACACCCGGGAGGCCCGGGAAACCCGGCAGCCCCCGGAAGAGAGGACGACATGTGACGATTCCCGAACCGCGTCCCCCCGCGGACGGCCCGCCCACCCTGCGGGACGTCGCCCAGCGGGTGGGCGTCAGCGCGATGACCGCCTCCAGGGCCCTGCGCGACGACCCGAGCGTGCTCCCGGCCACCCGCGAACGCATCCGTGCCGCCGCCGCCGAACTGGGCTACCGGCCCAACGAAGTGGCCCGCAGCCTCCGCCTGGGGCGGGGAACGGGCCTGGTCGGACTCGTCGTCACCAACCTCGCCAACCCCTTCTACTCACGCCTCGCCCTCGGCGTGGACTCCGTCATCGCGGGCGACGGCTTCAAGACCGTCATCGGGAACACCGGCCAGGACCTGGACGCCGAACGCGAACTCGTCGCCGACCTGGTGGCCCGCCGCGTCGACGGCATCATCGCCGTCCCCGCCTCCGCCGACCAGCGCCATCTCGCCGCCGCCGCGGCCGACGGCGTCCCCGTGGTGCTCGCCAGCAGGCCGCCCGAAGGGTTCGAGGCCGACTGCGTCCTGGTCGACGACTTCGGCGGGGCGCGCGCCGCCACCGCCCGGCTGATCACCCGCGGCCACCGCAGGATCGGCTTCCTCGGCTCACCGCCCGCCGTCTACACCGGCACCGAGCGCCTGCGCGGATACGCCGCCGCCCTCGCCGCCCACGGCATCCCCTTCGACGACAGCTGCGTACGACAGGGGCAGACCCAGCCGCGCGAGGCCCGGCGTGCCGCGGCCGAACTGCTCGCCCTGCCCGAGCCGCCCACCGCGCTGTTCTGCTCCAACAACCGCAACACGATCGGGGCGTTCCGCGCCATCCGCGCGTCCGGCACCGACACCGCGCTCGCGGGCTTCGACGACTTCGAGCTGGCCGACTCGCTGGGCCTGCCGCTGACGCTCGTGGCGTACGACAGCGATGAGGTGGGCCGGGCGGCGGGCCGGCTCCTCGCCGACCGGCTTCTGCGGGGGAAGGGCTCCGACACCGACAAGAAATCCGCGCTCGGCTCCGTGCAGCGCATCGTCACCCCGACCAGCCTGGTGGAGTACGGCAGTTGAGGACCGCCGCGGTGGCTTTACGCCTGGCTGTGCGGCGCCGGCTCCGTCTCGGCGCCCGCCCTGCGGCGCCGGCGCGATGCGCGCAGGTTCGCGGCGTTCCCGCAGTCGCGGGTGGAGTGCCAGACGCCGCTGTTGTTGCGGGAGCGGTCGTAGAACGCCGTGGCGCAGCGTTCGTTGCGGCAGATCTTCAGGCGCCGCCACTCGCCGGTCGTCTGGGCGAGCAGTGCCTCGCACAGCACCGCCGAGGTCAGCCAGCGCCAGCCCTCGCCCTCGGGTTCGGTGGTCAGGGCGGCGTCGCCGTGCAGGCTGACCTGGAGGGCGCACGAGGTGAAGCGCGGGGTGTCGCCCTCGCCGCCGTCGCTCTCGCCGCCGGTGCTGCCGCACCGTGAGTGCAGGGCCCTGCGCAGTTGTTCGCGCAGCTGCCGCAGCTTGGGCAGGTCCTCTTCGGTGAGCGTGAGCCGCACCGCCGTGCGCCCCGTGCGCTCGGCCCAGGTGGGCAGAGCCACGGAGATCCATTCCTGCGCCGCGGTCACGTCCCCGAGCAGATCGGCGTCGGGTGCGCCGCCCGAGGGCGCGGTGTTCAGGATGTCCTGCACGAGCCCCAGGCCGCCGGGCACGGCGGTGGGGAAGTAACGCTCGGTGGCAGGCCAGGTCATGGACATATCTTACGCGACCCCGGGCGACAGCAGCGTAGAGGCTTAGCTGCCGTCGCCCGGCGACTGTCGCTCAGACCAGGCGCGTCAGCTGCGACTTGTCGAAGGGCAGCGCGTCGGCGAGTCGGCTCTCCAGGGCCTTGGCCGCCCACTCCGGGTCGGCGATGAGGGCGCGGCCCACCGCCACCAGGTCGAACTCGTCCCGCTCGAGGCGGTCGATCAGCGGGTCGATGCCCGTGGAGGCGGACGGCGCCGCCCAGCCCTGCGAGCCGATGAACACCTGGTCCAGGCCGACCGAGCCCACGGTCACCACGGGCACCCCGGAGACCTTCTTGACCCAGCCCGCGAGGTTGAGGTCGCTGCCTTCGAACTCGGGCGTCCAGTAGCGGCGGGTGGAGGCGTGCAGGACGTCGACGCCCGCGTTCACCAGCGGCGTGATCAGGCGCTCCAGCTCCTCGGGGGTCTGTGCGAGCTGCGCGTCGTAGCTGCCGGCCTTCCACTGCGAGAGCCGGAAGAAGACGGGGAAGTCGGGCGAGACGGCGGCCCGCACGGCCGCGACGATCTCCGCGGCGAAGCGGGTGCGGGACTCGATGTCGCCGCCGTAGCCGTCGGTGCGCCGGTTCGTGCGCTCCCAGAGGAACTGGTCGATCAAGTAGCCGTGCGCGCCGTGCAGTTCGACGCCGTCGAAGCCGATGCGCTCGGCGGCGGCAGCGGCGTCCGCGAACGCCCGGATCACGTCGTCGAGGTCGTCGGCCGTCAGGGCGCTGCCCTTGGGCTGTCCGTCCAGGCCTATCGCGGAGGGGCCCGCCGCGGGCGCGGCGGGCACCGGGCCCTTGCCCTCGTCGCGGGTGATGCCGACGTGCCACAGCTGCGGAATGATCTTCCCGCCCGCGCCGTGCACGGCGTCGACCACCTTGCGCCAGCCTTCGAGGGCGTCGTCCCCGTGGAAGCGCGGGACCCGGTCGCTCGTGCCGGCGGAGGCGTGGTCGACGTACGTCCCCTCGGTGATGATCAGGCCGACACCGGCGGCGGCCCGGCGCGCGTAGTACTCCGCCACGTCCGCACCCGGTACGCCGCCCGGCGAGAACTCCCGGGTCATGGGTGCCATCACGATGCGGTTGGGCAGGGTGAGGCTGCCGACGCTGAAGGGGCGGTCGAGGGTCTGGGGGGTGCGCGCGGTCGGCGACGGCGAGGTCATGGGTCCTCCTGGCAGGGGATGAGGGTGCGATCATCCTGCGATCGATGACGTAAGCGTACGCGCTTTACTCATGTCGCCATCCGGCGGGCCCCGCGGCGCCCCGCGCAGACCCGGTGCCGCCCTCGTCACCCGCCCCCCACCGGCCAGGGACCGCACCGCACCGCTCGCGTATTCCGGCGCCGACCGAACCTCCCGACGGGCCACGGGAATACGCCGCCGCGTGGGAGAATCCCGCCGTGGACGGGGGGATCCTCGAGCGGGATCGCGAACTGGTTCGGCTGACCGCCGCCGCACGGGACGCGGCCGGCGGCGCGGGTTCGGTGGCGCTCGTCTTCGGTGAGGCCGGGATCGGCAAATCGAGCCTCGTGAACGCGCTGCCGGGGGTGCTGTCCGCGCAGGCCAGGGTGCTTGTCGGCCAGTGCGACGACCTTGCGATGCGGCGTCCGCTGGGCCCCTTCCGCGATCTTGTCGGCAGCGTACGGGCCGAGCTCGCGCAGGCGGTGACCGAGGGCGGCGACCGCCACCGGGTGTACGACGCGCTGCGGGCCGAACTGGTCGATCCGCCCCATCCGACGGTCCTGGTCGTAGAGGACGTGCACTGGGCGGACGAGGCCTCTCTCGACGCGCTGCGGTTCCTCGTACGCCGCATGGACCGCATCCCCGCGGTCCTCGTGCTGACCTACCGTGACGACGAGCTGAGCCGCGAACACCCCCTGCGCCACCTCCTGGGCCAGGTGTCACAGGCCGCCCGCGTGCACCGGGTCCCGCTGTCCCGCCTGTCCCGCGACGCGGTGCGCACCCTGAGCGCGGCCAGCCGCCTCGACCCCGCGCAGGTGTACGCCGTGACGTCGGGCAACCCCTTCTACGTCGCCGAGGTCGTCGCGGCGGGTGCCACCGGAGACGTGCCGCCCACCGTGGTCGACGCCGTCCTGGCCAGGTTGCGCGGCCTGGACGACGCGGCACGCGACGCGCTCGAACAGCTCGCCGTGGTGCCGTCGGCGGCCGAGCGTCCCCTGGCCGACGCGCTTTTGCCCTGCGGAGTGGGCCAGTTGGCTGCGGCCGAGCGGCGCGGCCTGCTCGTCGTGACCCCCGAGCGGGTGATGTTCCGGCACGAGATCATCCGGCGGGCCATCGCCGACTCGCTGCCCGCGGCACGGCGCATCGAACTCAACCGCAAGGTGCTCACCGTCCTGGTCGCGCAGCCCGGCACCGACTACTCGCGCATCGTCCACCACGCCGCCCAGGCCGGCGACCAGGACGCCATCGCACGCTACGGCCCCGACGCGGCCAGGGACGCCGCCCGCACCGGCGCGCACCGGGAAGCCGCCGCGCAGCTGCGCCTGGTCCTGCGCCGGCGCGGACGCTACGGCCCGGCCGAACTCGCCGACCTCCTGGAGCGGTTCGCGGTGGAGAGCTACACCATCGCCGACTCCCCGGCCGCCGTGGGCGCCCAGCGGGAAGCCGTCGCCCTGCGCCGCTCCCTTGGCGACCTGCGGGCGCTGGGCGCCGATCTGCGCTGGCTCTCGCGGATCCACTGGTGGGCGGGCGACGCGGACGCCGCGCAGGAAGCCGCCAGGGAAGCCATCGACGTACTCGAACAGGCCGGTGACGAGAAGCTCCTCGCGCTCGCGCTGAGCAACACCTCCCAGCTGCGCATGCTCTCCGACCGGTATGCCGAGGCCGTCGGATTCGGCGAACGCGCCATCACCCTGGCCCGGCGCACCGGCGACGCGGCGATCCTCTCGCACGCGCTGAACAACGTCGGCACCGCCCGCTGGCGCGGCGGCGACCCGCTGGGGCGCCCCCAGCTGGAGGAGAGCCTGGCGGTCGCGCTGAAGGCCGACGAGGCCGAGCACGCCTGCCGCGCCTACGCCAACGTCATCTGGACGCTCCTGGAGAACCTCCGGTTCGCGGAGGCCGAGCACTTCCTCGCGCCCGCCATGGAATTCGCCGACCGCACGGAGCACCTGGGGTTCCTGCGCTACCTCCAAGTCGAGCTCGCGCTGCGGCAGTTCGCCGCGGGCAAGTGGGGCGAGGCGGAGAAGCTGGCCGAGTCCGGTGACGCGCAGGAGTTCCCGCCCGCGCGCTGCCCCGCCCTGACCGTCCTCGCACGCGTGCGGATCAGACGCGGCGCCAAGGGCGGCGACGAACTTCTGGGCCGGGCCTGGGAGGCCGCCGCGCGGACGAGGGAGCTCCAGCGCACGGCCCCGGTCGCGGCGGCGCGTGCGGAGGCGGCCTGGCTGGCCGGTGACCCCGACGCCGTGGCCGAAGCCGTCGGCCCTCTGTACGCACAGGCGCGCTCCCTGGCCGCGACGCCCTACCGCGCGGAGCTCGGCCACTGGCTCGCCAAGGCGGGGCAGCCGGTCACGGCGGACGGCTCGGGGCATCCCTACGACCTCCAGGCCGCCGGGCAGTGGCGCCAGGCCGCCGAGGCGTGGCGGGCCGCGGGCTGCCCCTACGAACACGCCGCCGCCCTCGCGGACAGCCCGGACCCGGCGGACAAGCTCACCGCGCTCGCCGGACTCGACGCCCTGGGCGCCGAGCCCCTGGCCCGGATCGTCCGCGCCGACCTGCGCACCCTCGGCGTCGCCCGGATCCCGCGCGGCCCGCACGCGGCGACCCGCCGCAACCCGGCGGGACTCACCGGGCGCCAGCTCCAGGTCGGAAAGCTCCTGGCGGAGGGCCTGACCAACATCGAGATCGCCGCCCGGCTCTTCCTGTCGGTCCGCACCGTCGACAACCACGTCCGCGCGGTCCTGGAGAAGCTCGGCGCCCGCACCCGGCGCGAGGTCGCCGCACGCGCCACGCAGCTGGGCATCGAGATCGGCCGCGAAAAGTAGGCAACGGCCGGACATGAGCTGGGTGGTGGGCACGTCTGTCGGCGCGTCCCGTGCGGGACTAGAACGGGCTCATCGGATGCTCCGGTCCGACGGGGCAGACCATGACGGGGGAGCCCATGACGCCAGCACAGGAAGCACGCAGGGAACTGGCCGGATTCAAAGGGGAGTTGACGGGCCCCGACGACGCCGGGTACGACGAGGCGCGCGCCGTGTACAACGCGATGGCCGACAAGCGCCCCGCGCTCGTGGCCCGCTGCGCCGACGCCGACGACGTGTCCCGCGTCATCGGCTTCGCCCGCGCGCACGGCCTGCCGCTCGCGGTCCGCGGCGGCGGCCACCACGGGGCGGGCCTGGGCACCGTCGAGGGCGGTGTGGTCGCCGACCTGTCACCGCTCAAGACGATCGAGGTCGACCCGGCCGCCCGCACGGCGCGGGTCGGCGGCGGCTGCGTCTGGGGCGAGGTGGACCGCGCCACGCACGAGCACGGCCTGGCCACCCCGAGCGGCATCATCTCCTCCACGGGCGTCGGCGGCCTCACCCTGGGCGGCGGCCTCGGCCACCTCACGCGCAGGTTCGGGCTGAGCATCGACAACGTCCTGGAGGCCGACCTCGTCCTTGCCGACGGACGTCAGGTGCGGGCGAGCGCAGAGACGAACAGCGACCTGTACTGGGCGATCCGCGGCGGGGGCGGCAACTTCGGCGTCGTCACCTCCTTCCTCTTCCGGCTGCACGAACTGAGCACGGTCATCGCGGGCCCCACCTTCTGGCCCGCCGAGCAGGGCGGCGAAGTCCTGGCCGCCTACCGTGACTTCCAGCCCGGGCTGCCCCGCGACGTGGCCGGCTTCTTCATGTTCGGCACCGTGCCCCCGGCCCCGCCCTTCCCCGAGAGCATCCATCTGCGCAAGGTCTGCGGCGTCGTGTGGTGCCACACCGCGGGGGACACGGACGCCGCGGACCGGGCCATGGCGCCGCTGCTCGACGCGCTGCCCGACCCGCTCCTGCACGCCGTGGGGGAGATGCCGCACCCGGTGCTCCAGTCCATGTTCGACGGGCTCTACCCGCCCGGCGACCAGTGGTACTGGCGGGCGGACTTCGTCGACGAGATCCCGGACGACGCCGTCGCCCTGCACGCCAAGTTCGGCGCCGAGGTGCCGACCATGAAGTCGACGATGCACCTGTACCCCATCGACGGCGCCGCCCACGACCCCGCCGCCGCGGACACCGCCTGGAGCTACCGCGGTGCCCGCTGGGCCTGCGTGTACGCGGGAGTGGACCCGGACCCGGCCAACGCCGACCTCGTCAAACGCTGGACCGTCGACTACTTCGACGCGCTGCACCCGTACTCGGCGGGCGGCGCCTACGTGAACATGATGATGGACGAGGGGCAGGAACGCGTACGGGCGAGCTACCGGGACAATTACCCGCGCCTCGCGCGCATCAAGGCCGCGTACGACCCGGACAACGTCTTCCGCCTCAACCAGAACATCGAGCCCGACCCGCGGGGTCCCGCGTAACTCCCGCGGCCCGTCCCGCCGCGCCACCGTGCGGCGCGGGACTTAGCGTGGGCCCATGTGCTGGAGCGAGACGGCCGATCTCGTGGCGGGCGCGGGCATCGCCGCCGTGGGGGTCGCCTGTGTGACCCGGGCGGCCCGCGGCGGCAACCCGCGTGACCTGCCGCTCGCCGCGCTTCCGCTCCTTCTGGGAGCCCACCAGATCATCGAGTCGCAAGTGTGGCGGGGCGCGGGCGGGAGCGGCCCCGCCACACTTGCCTGGGCCGTGATCGCCCTGCCGCTGCTCCCGCTGTGGCTGCCCCTCGCGGTGCTGTGCGCGGCGCCGCCCCGGGCGCGCCGCCGCCTGGTGATCCCTCTTGCGGCGGGGATCGCGACGGCGGCGGCGCTGTCCTACTGCCTGGCGACCCGCACCGTGACGGCCGAGATCCGCGGCCACACGGTCGGGTACGTGTTCGGGCTTCCGCACCCCGGCCTGATCGTCGCCGGATACCTCCTGGCCACCGTCGGCTCCCTGCTCCTCTCCGGCGACCGGGGCCTTGTCCTGTTCGGCGTCCTGGTCGCCGTCGGGGCGGCGGTGTGCGTCCTGCTGTGGCGCCGCGAGTACATCTCCACGTGGTGCGCGTTCGCGGCGGTGTGCTCGGTGGTCCTGTACTTCTGGGTCAGAAGGCGTTCTCGTCCAGTTCGAGCGCGGTCCGGTCCAGGCTTTCGAGAAGCGTGAACTGGGCCTCGGTCTTGGGCAGTTCATGACGGAAGAAGTAACGGCAGGCGGCGAGCTTGCCCGCGTGGAAGTCCTCGGTGCCCGCTGCGGCGGCCAGCATCTGCTCCAGCCACATCCAGGCGACGACCACGTGCCCGACCGCTTCGAGGTAGACGCTCGCGTTGGCCAGCGCCGTCTGCGGGTCACCCGTCGACCAGAGCCGCTGGGTCACGTCCACCGCACGTGCCACGGACGCGTCGAGCGCACGCCCGTACCCGGCTGCGGAACCGCCCGCCGCGGCGGCCCTGGCGGTCGTCCGCGTGATCCGGTCGCCGAGCAGCCGAAGGCCCGCGCCGCCGCCCATGACGACCTTGCGGCCGAGCAGGTCCAGGCCGTGGATGCCGTGCGTGCCCTCGTGGATGGGGTTGAGGCGGTTGTCGCGGTAGAACTGTTCGACGTTGTACTCACGGGTGTAGCCGTAGCCGCCGTGCACCTGGATCGCCAGGTTGTTGGCCTCCAGGCACCACTGCGACGGCCAGCTCTTGGCGATGGGCGTGAGCACGTCGAGCAGCAGCTTGGCCTCGTCGCGGTCCTGCGGCGTGGCGCCAGTGTTCTGCTCGTCGAGCAGTCGCCCGCAGTACAGATTCAGCGCCAGAGCGCCCTCCACGTACGCCTTCTGCGCGAGGAGCATCCTGCGGACGTCGGCGTGCTCGATGATGGGGACCTGCGGTGATGCCGGGTCCTTGGCGGTGACGGGGCGGCCCTGCGGGCGGGTGCGCGCGTAGTCCAGGGCGTGCAGATAGCCGGTGTAGCCGAGCGCGGTGGCGCCCAGGCCCACGCCGATCCTGGCCTCGTTCATCATGTGGAACATGTACTTGAGGCCGTGATTGGCCTCCCCGACGAGGTGGCCGACCGCGCCGGGCTCGCCGCCGGGCCGGTGGGCGCCCTCGCCGAAGTTCAGCAGGGTGTTCGTGGTCCCGCGGTAGCCCATCTTGTGGTTGAGGCCCGCGAGCACGACGTCGTTGCGCTCACCGAGCGAGCCGCCGTCGCCGACAAGCACCTTGGGCACGATGAACAGCGAAAGCCCCTTCACGCCGGGCGGGCCGCCGGGGATGCGCGCGAGCACCAGATGCACGATGTTCTCCGACAGGTCGTGCTCGCCGCCGGAGATCCACATCTTGTTCCCGAAGAGGCGGTACGTCCCGTCGGGCTGCGCCTCGGCCCGCGTCGCCACATCGGCGAGCGACGACCCCGCCTGTGGCTCCGACAGACACATCGTCCCCAGGAAGCGGCCCTCCACCATGGGGCGTACGTAGGTGTCGATCTGCTCCTTGGAGGCGTGCGCGAGGAGCAGATTGGCGTTGCCCATGGTCAGGAAGGGGTAGGCGGCCGTGCCGACGTTGGCCGCCTGGAACCACGCGAAGCAGGCCTGCGCCACCACGGCCGGCAGCTGTCCGCCGCCGATCTCGTGGTCCATGGCGGCGGCAAGCAGCCCCGAGTCCCCGAAGACCCCCAGGGCCTCCTTCACCTCGGGGATGATGTGCACCCGCTCCCCGTCGAAGGTGGGCTCCTGCGCGTCGGCCTTCTTGTTGTGCGGGGCGAAGTGCCGCGTGGCGATCTGCTCGCTCAGCTCCAGGGCGGCGTCGAAGGTCTCGCGTGAGTGGTCCGCGTACCGCTCCCGGCCGGTGAGCGCGGGCACGTCCAGCCACTCGTACAGCAGGAACTCGAGATCGCGACGGGACAGGAGCAGGGATGCCATGCGGATTCTCCATGCGGTGACGGTGACGGCGGTACCGATCCCGGGGCAGGGAGCCCCGCACACCCGATACTAAGCGGTTGCTTATGGGGTTTGTCGAGGGCGGTCCGCGGCGATCTGCCTCAGCCGACCGGTCCGGCCCGGAACGTGGCCGCGTGCACGGCCTCGAACAGTGCCGTGACGTCCTGCCCGGTGAGCCCCTCGGACCGTGCCTGGCGCATCCACTCCGCGAGGGACTGCTGGAGGGGGGAGTCCGGGCCCGCCTGCGGCCGGGCCAGGGAGCGGGTGATGAACGTGCCCGCTCCCTGGCGGACCTCCGCCAGGCCCGCCCGCTCCAGCTCGCGGTAGGCCTTGAGCGTCGTGTTCGGGTTGACCTTCGTGGCCGCGGCGACCTGCGCGGCCGTGGGCAGCCGGTCGCCCTCCACCAACGCGCCCATGCGCAGGGCCTGTTCCACCTGGCGCACGATCTGGAGATACGTGGCCACGCCGCTGCGCCGGTCGATGCGGAATTCGACCACTGTCCCCACTCTCTGCTCGTTTGCGGACACTTTACGTACTTGCCGTCCCGATCGCCCTAGAGGGGCCGCCGCGACGCCCACCACAGGACGAAGACGGCCAGGACGGCGGTCGCGCCGAGCAGCAGGGCGGCGCCGGTCCACTGCATGCCCGGCATCTGGTCGTAGCCGAAGTACTCGACCACGTTGTTGACGATGCCGTGCTCCTTGATGCAGGCGTTCGTGGCCTTCTCGGTCTGCTCGGCGCACGTGCCCCAGCCGTAGAGCTGCCCGTCCGCGCTGCCGACCCAGCGGTCCGTCTCCACCGTGTGGTCGAGGAAGGCGGGCGCATCGCCGTTCAGCGGATACGTGGCCAGGCGCGGGGTGGCGAGACGGTCACGGAACTCGCCCCAGGCCACCTGTACGAACACGGCGAAGAAGAAGGTGGCCAGCATGGCGGGCAGCACCCTGCGCAGCAGCATGCCGATCGCGATGCCGCAGGTGGTGAGGAAGAGGGCGAGCGCCGTCGGTACCGGACCCGTGCTGTCGAACGTCTCGCCCGACAGCCAGTCCACCGAGAGGAGTTCGCGATAGGGCTCCCACCACCAGGTGAACAGCGCGGCGAGCGCGGCGGTCGACACCAGGACGAGGGACAGGCACCAGACCAGCTTGGCCGCGAGCCAGCGGCGGCGCGGCACCGACTGCGTGGTGACCAGCTGCGCGGTGCCGTGCTCCTGGTCGCCCGCGATCAGCGGGGCGCCGATGAAGACGCCGAGGACGACGGGCAGCGCGCCGATGGTCTGGGTGAGGTAGGTGTAGCTCCGCGGGGGCGAGGTCAGGCTGACGTCCTTGCCCGGCCAGCCCATCCCGGCGAGCATGTCGGCCATCTGGGCGCGCTGGTAGACGATGGTGGCGGCGCCGAACACGACCAGGGCGGCGATGATCCACGTCGTGGTGCGGTGCTGGCGCAGGACGAGCCAGGTGAGCCCGTGCAGCAGGCCCGGCTTCTTGGCCGACCGCCCTGTGTCCGGCTGCTCGGTCAGTGTGCTGGTGCTCATGCGGCGGCGATTCCTTCGGCCTCGATGCGGGCGGATTGCGTGAACAGCGGCTCGGCGTCCGGTGCGCGGAGGTGGGCGAGCAGGATTTCCTCCAGGCTCGGCTCGGTGACCTCCCAGTCCGGGGCCAGCGGGCCGTCCGGGCGCAGGAGGGCGCGGAACTGCCGTCCCTGGAGCCGGAATTCGACCACCGTGTGCGGGGAGAGGTCGGCGGGCGGTGTGCCGTCGGGAGCGAGTCCGGTCACCAGGGCGTGGGCCGGGATCAGCTCCTCGGTGTCGCCCGCCATCCGGATCCTGCCGTCCGCGACGACCAGGAGGAAGTCGCACATGTCCTCGAGCTCGGAGAGCATGTGGGAGGACATCACCACCGTGGTGCCGCGCTCGACGGCCTCCGACATGAGCAGCGAGCTCATCTCGTCGCGGGCCAGCGGGTCGAGGTCGGCCATCGGCTCGTCGAGCAGCAGCAGATCGGGCCGCTTGCCGAAGGCCAGCGCGAACGCGACGCGGGTGCGCTGCCCTCCGGAGAGCGTGCCCACCTTGGCGTCCATCGGGACATTGCCGGAGCGCACGATCCGCTCGGCGGCGGCCATGTCCCAACCGGGGTTGAGTTCGCTGCCCATGCGCAGCGTGTCGGCCACGGTGAACCGCTTGAACAGCGACTTGTCCTGGGAGAGGAAGGCGTAGCGGGGCATCGCGGCCGGATCGTCCGCGGGCACGCCGAAGAGGCGCAGTTCGCCCTCGGTCGGGTTCACCAGGCGGGTCGCGAGCCTCAACAGGGTGCTCTTTCCCGCGCCGTTGGGGCCGACGAGACCACAGATCCGTCCGGCGGGCACCCGGAAGGAACAGTCACGCAGCGCCCAGCCGCGGCGATAACGCTTGCCCAGGCCGCGGGCCTCGAGCGCGATCACGCCCGAGGGGGCTGCGGCACCGGTGGGGTCGGCGAAGGTCATGTCCACGCGCGCCTCTCTCGATTCCATTAAACAATTAATGGAATCATGATCTGCCCGCACCGAACATGTCAAACAGCCCCCTGGCGAACGCCAGGGGGCTGCGTGCCCCGTAAGGGGCGCGGGGAACTGCGCGACAAGCCCCCACCGGTTCGCGTAAAAAGCCGAACCTGCACGGGGGTCTGATCAGGGGCGCGGGGAACTGCGCGGAACCGCTACTGGCCCGCGGGGAACCGCCCCTCG
This sequence comes from Streptomyces sp. NPDC059900, assembly GCF_050270335.1. Taxonomy (NCBI): domain Bacteria; kingdom Bacillati; phylum Actinomycetota; class Actinomycetes; order Kitasatosporales; family Streptomycetaceae; genus Streptomyces; species Streptomyces sp. NPDC059900. The sequence goes on along the minus strand of NZ_JBNNJZ010000031.1, from coordinate 15,289 downwards.
CCGTCCAGCGAAGACTGCAGTCGTACGTTCGCCATCCGCATGTGCTCCGCCATCGCCCGGTCCGCGGCTTCGGGGTCGCCCGCGCGGATCGCGTCCAGGACCGCGCCGTGCTCGCACAAGGTGCCGCTGACGGTGCCCTCGATGTCGCCGGCCCGCTCCATCCAGACCTGGAGCAGCGCGCGGATGCTGTGCAGGATGTCGCTGAGCACGGAGTTACGTGCGATGTGCGCGGTCTCCAGGTGGAAGGCGATGTCGGCGTCGACGAACGCCTTGACGTCCGATCCTGCCTCCCGCATCCGCTCCAAGTGCCCTTCCAGGCGCCGCACATCCTCCTCGCCGGCCCGCTCGGCGGCGAGCCGCGCCGAGACGCCCTCCATGTACGTGCGCACCTCGACCAGGTCCTGGGTGCGCCGCTGGCCCAGCATCAGGCCCCAGTTGATGGCGCGCGGCAGGAACTCCGATGTGCCCTCGCGGACGTACGAGCCCGAGCCCGGCCTGATCTCGATGATGCCGAGGACGTCGAGCGCGGACAGTGCCCCGCGCACGCTGGAGCGGGCGACGCCAAGGGCCTCGGCGAGCTGGCGTTCGGCGGGCAGCCGGGTGCCCGGCTTGATGTTCCCGGCGGAGAGGTGGTCGAGGAGGCGCTTGGCGACCTCGCTGACCGAGGACTCGCGCACCACCGGGCGCAGGAGCTGGGCGAGATCCGGCTGCTGCTGATCGGGCTGACTGGTCACGGTCACCAGTAGACCAGACCGCCGTACCCGGTGGTCAGGGAGTCCTCGCCGCGGGCCCGTATACCTCTCGCCGCCTGCTGTTTGTCAAGGGTTCAACGACTCCGGCGTCTGCGACATTCGCCACTTTGGTAAATTGGTGACCAATTTGAAAATCGGGCCTAGCGTGAACTCCAGACCGGCCCCGGCGTGGCCGCCCCCGCTGCCCCCGCCGCCTGCCGAGAGTGACCCAGACCGGACAAAGCCGTCCGGCGAGCCGAGGAGTCGCCACATGCCTGCCAGCGCAGCGCCCCCCGCAGCACCGGTGACGAGACAAGCCGTCGAGAAATCGGCGATCAGGAAGGTCTCGACCCGTCTCGTTCCCTTCGTGGCCCTGATGTTCTTCGTGAACTACCTGGACCGCACCGCCGTCTCCTTCGCGGAACCCAACGGGATGGGCCAGGACCTGGCGCTCACCGCCGCGCAGTTCGGCTTCGCCTCCGGGATCTTCTTCCTCGGATACATCGTTCTCGAAGTCCCCAGCAACATGGCCCTGCACCGCTTCGGCGCCCGTCGCTGGCTGGCCCGCATCATGGTGACCTGGGGCGTCGTATCGCTCCTCTTCACCTGGGTGAACAGCAGCACCGAGCTCTACGCCCTGCGCTTCCTGCTCGGCGTCGCGGAGGCCGGCTTCTTCCCCGGAGCGATCCTCTTCCTCAGCCAGTGGGTGCCCAGCCGCCACCGCACCAAGATCCTCGGCCTCTTCTATCTGGCCCAGCCGCTGACCACGGTCTTCGGCGCCCCGCTCGCGGGCTGGCTGATCGGCCACCACGGCCTGTTCGGCCTCGAGGGCTGGCGCGTGATGTTCCTCTTCGTCTCCGTCCCCGCGATCCTGCTCGGCGTCATCGCCTGGTTCTATCTGATCGACCGCCCGGCCGATGCCAAGTGGCTCACCCCGGAGGAGAAGACCTGGCTCACCGGGGAACTGGCCGCGGAGAACGCCCGGAAGACCGGCCACGAGAGCCCTGAAGGCAAGCACGCCAAGGGCGACCTGAAGGCCGCGTTCACCAACGGCCGCGTCTGGACCCTCGCCGTCGTCTACTTCGGCTTCATCTACGGCCTCTACGCCCTCGCGTTCTTCCTGCCGACCATCATCAACGGCTTCCAGGACCAGTACGGCACCACGTTCAGCGTGATGGACAAGGCCTGGATCACTGCGATCCCCTACCTCCCGGCGGCGATCGTCCTCTACTTCTGGACGCGGCACGCCACCCGCAGGGGCACCCGCACCTGGCACATCGCGGGGCCCGCGGTCGTCGGCGGCGTCACCATCCCGCCGGCCCTCTACATGGGCTCGCCCACGGCCACCGTCGCCGTCATCACCGTCACCGCGTGTGCGATCTTCGCCGCCCTGCCGGTCTTCTGGTCGGTGCCGTCCCGGTTCCTCACCGGCGCCGCCGCGGCGGCGGGCATCGCCCTGATCAACACCGCGGGCAACATCGCGGGCTTCGCCTCCAGCTACATCACCGGCTGGCTGAAGGACCTGAGCGGCGCCTACTACCTGCCGCTCTACCTCGTCGGCTTCTTCATGCTGCTCTCCGCCGCCCTGATGATCCGGCTCGGCGCCCGCGGCGGGGCCGACGCAGAGCCGGCAGTCCACGAGCCGACGGAGGCCAAGCGATGACCCGCCTGCACAACGACCCCGCCGCATTCGCCGACGAGGCGCTCGAAGGGTTCACCGCGGCCCACGCCCGCTGGGTGCGCTCCGTGCCGGGCGGCGTCGTCCGCGCGACGCCGGGGACACCCGGCCAGGTCGCGGTCGTCATCGGCGGCGGCTCCGGCCACTACCCGGCCTTCTCCGGCCTGGTCGGCCAGGGCCTCGCCCACGGAGCCGCCGTCGGCAACGTCTTCGCCTCGCCCTCCGCCCAGCAGATACGCAACGTCGCCAAGGCCGCCCACCGCGGCGGCGGGGTGCTCCTCATGTACGGCAACTACGCGGGCGACGTCCTGCACTTCGGCCAGGCGGCCGAGCGGCTGCGGGGCGAGGGCATCGACACCTCTGCCGTCGCCGTCACCGACGACGTGGCAAGCGCCGACCCCGAGGAGTCGGCCAGGCGGCGCGGCATCGCGGGCGACCTGCCCGTCTTCAAGGCGGCCGCCGCGGCAGCGGAACAGGGCCACCCGCTGGCCGGGGTGGTCCGTGTCGCCGAGCACGCGAACTCCCGTACCCGCTCCTTCGGCATCGCCTTCTCCGGCTGCACCCTGCCCGGCGCCGAAGAACCCCTGTTCACCGTCCCCGGGGGGCGGATGGCCGTCGGCCTCGGCATCCACGGCGAACCCGGCATCGACGAGCGGCCCGTGCCGAGCGCGGACGAGGCCGCCGAACTGCTCGTCTCCACGCTCCTCAAGGAACTCCCGGAAGGAATACAGGAGTTGCGGGGGCAGCGCGCCGCCGTCATCCTCAACGGCCTGGGCTCCGTGAAGTACGAGGAGCTGTTCGTCGTCTATCGCAGGGTCGCCTCGCTCCTCGCCGAAGCGGGCGTCGAACCCGTCGAACCCGAGGTCGGCGAGCTGGTCACCAGCTTCGACATGGCGGGCGTCTCGCTCACCCTGACCTGGCTCGACGACGAACTCGAAGCACTGTGGACGGCCCCCGCCGACACCCCCGCGTACCGCAAGGGCACGGTCACCGCCCCCGCCGGCGACACCTCGTACCAGGACGGGGACGAGAGCGGTCTCGACGACATCTACGTCAGCGACGCCGTCCTGCCCGAAGCCACCGACGCCTCCCGCCGCGCCGCCGCCACCGCCCTCGAAGCCTTGCGGGCCATCAGGGACACCGTCGAGGAGCACGCCGGTGAACTCGGCCGCATCGACGCCGTCGCGGGCGACGGGGACCACGGCATCGGCATGCGGCGCGGCTCGCTCGGCGCCTGTGAAGCAGCCGCGCGGGCCAAGGAGTCGGGCGCCGGAGCGCAGTCCCTGCTGACCCTCGCGGGCGACGCCTGGGCCGACAAGGCGGGCGGCACGTCCGGCGCCCTGTGGGGCGTGATCCTGCGGTCCGTCGGCGCCGCGCTCGGCGACACCGCGCGCCCCGACGCCGCCGCCCTCGCGCACGGCGTACGAGAAGCCTCCGAGGGCGTGACGGCGCTCGGCGGCGCGCAGGTGGGCGACAAGACGATGGTCGACGTCCTGGTGCCGCTCGCCGAGACCCTCGGCGCGCAGGTCACCGCCGGTGCCGACCTCGCCACCGCGTGGGACGCCGCCGCCACCGCCGCCGAGCAAGCAGCCAGGGACACGGCGCGGCTCCTGCCCCGGATGGGCCGCGCACGGCCGCACGCCGAGAAGTCCCTGGGCACCGTCGACGCGGGCGCCCACTCCCTCGCCCTGATCGCCCGCGCCGTGCACGGCGTTCTCACCCACCGCAGCTGAGCGTCACCACCACCGCAGTTAAGGAAAAGAGCCATGACCGAGAAGCTCCGTGTCGTCGTCGGCTGCGACGACGCCGGCTACCAGTACAAGGAAGCCCTCAAGCAGGACCTGAGGGGCAGTGACCTGGTCGCGTCCGTCACCGACGTGGGCGTGGACGCCGACGGGCACACCGCCTACCCCAAGGTCGCCATCGCCGCCGCCGAGATGATCGCGCGCGGCGAGGCCGACCGCGCCCTCCTGGTGTGCGGCACCGGGCTCGGCGTCGCGATCGCCGCCAACAAGGTCAAGGGGGTACGGGCGGTCACCGCGCACGACTCGTTCTCCGTGGAGCGCGCGATCCTCTCCAACAACGCCCAGGTGCTCACCTTTGGGCAGCGTGTCGTCGGCATCGAACTGGCCCGCCGCCTCGCCGCCGAGTGGCTGACCTACCGCTTCGACGAGACCTCGCCGTCCGCCGCCAAGGTGCAGCTGATGAGCGACTACGAGGCCGCCTGATGCCGTCCCGCCCGGTCACCATCGGCGTGAGCCTGAAGATGTACTTCGGGCACACCCAGACCCTCAACTGGGCCCGCCGCCTGGCCCGCACGGCCGACCTGCACCCGGCCGTCACCGGCGGCGCGGCCCGCCTCTTCGTCCTGCCCGCGTTCCCCGCGATCGTCCCGGTCGCCGGGATCCTGGCCGGGTCCGGCGTCGCGGTCGGCGCCCAGGACATCGCCACCGAGGACGCCGGCCCCTACACCGGTGAGGTCTCGGGTCCCTCCCTCAAGGAGATCGGCTGCCGTTACGCCGAGGTCGGCCATGCCGAGCGCCGCCGCCTCTACGGCGAGGGCGACACCGTCGTCGCGGCCAAGACGGCCGCCGCCCTGCGCAACGGCCTCACGCCGGTGCTCTGCGTCGGCGAACTCGACCCCGTCACCCCGGACGAGGCAGCCCGCCGCACCGTCGCCGAAGCCGAACGGCTGCTGCACGGAGCCACCGGCGAAGTCGTCCTCGCCTACGAGCCGCAGTGGGCGATCGGCGCCGCCGAGCCCGCGTCCGCCGCGCACATCACCACGGTGTGCGCGGCCCTGACCCGCTGGCTCGACGAGCACCCCGCGCACACCGGCTCGACCGTCATCTACGGCGGCAGCGCGGGCCCCGGCCTGCTCACCCGCCTCGGCCCGGACGTCGGCGGCCTCTTCCTGGGCCGCTTCGCCCACGACCCGGCCGCCGTCGAGTCCATCCTCGACGAGGTGCTCGACAGCTCCCGCGCGCAGGTGGCGTGATGGCCTACGGCATCAGCACCTACGCCTACTTCTGGCGCATCTCCGAGCGCGCCCCGCGCCCCATGACGCTGCCGGACATGCTGCGCGACACCCGCGCCCTGGGCGGCGAGGTCTTCCAGATCTGCGACTACCCCGAGATCGAGACCTACGACGCGGCGCAGCTCGCCGAGGTCCGCGCCCTCGCCGACGACCTCGGCCTCGAGCTGGAGCTCGGAACCCGCGGCGTACGACCGGACCACCTGCTCAAATACCTGGCCATCGCGGGGCAGTTGGGCGTCACGCTCGTCCGCTCCATGATGAACACCGCCACCCACCGGCCCACACCCGCCGAGGCCGTCGCGCTGCTCGGCGAGTCCGTGCCCGCGTACGAAACAGCCGGAGTGACGCTCGGCCTGGAGACGTACGAGCAGGTCTCCACGGACGACCTCCTCACCGTCGTCCGCGGTGTCGCAAGCCCCCGCCTCGGCGTCGTCCTGGACCCCGGCAACAGCGTGGCCCGCCTGGAGCGCCCCGCCGACGTGGTCGCGGCCACCGCGCCGTACGTCGTGAACATCCACGTCAAGGACTTCGCCTTCACCCGCCGCGACGGCTGGGTCGGCTTCACCTACGCCGGCGCCCCGCTCGGCACCGGCCTCCTCGACCACGACGGCATGATCGCCGCGGTCGAGGAGGCCCGCGCACCGGGCGCCCCCGGCGTGAACCAGATCGTGGAGCACTGGCTCCCGTGGCAGGACGGCGGCTTCGACGCCACCGCCCGGCTCGAAGACCAGTGGACGCAACACAGCATCAGCACACTTCTGAGGAGCGAGTAATGGCCACCGAGATCAACACCGAGGTCGACGTGCAGACCGTCGCCGTCATCGGGGCCGCCGGCAAGATGGGCCAGCGTGTCTCCGACAACCTGGTGAAGAGCGACTTCCGGGTCCTCTTCTCCGAGGCGTCCGCCAAGGGCCAGGAGCTCATCCGCGGCCTCGGCCGCGAACTGACCGGGTCCGCCGACGCCGTCGCGGAGGCGGACGTCGTGATCCTCGCCGTCCCGGACGTCGTGCTCGGCACCGTCTCCGCCGAACTCGTCCCGCTGATGCGGCCGGGCGCCGTCGTCCTCACCCTCGACCCGGCCGCCGCCTACGCGGGCCTGCTCTTCGAGCGCGACGACGTCCACTACGCGTGCGCCCACCCCTGCCACCCGTCCGTCTTCCTGGAGCGCACCACCAAGGAGGAGTGGCAGGACACCTTCGGCGGGATCGCCGCGCCCCAGGAGGTCGTCGCCGCCTACGAAGGCGGCGACGAGGACAAGCGCGAACTCGCCGACTCGGTGATCCGCGTGATGTACGCGCCGGTCGTCGACGTGCACTGGGTGAGCGTCAAGCAGCTCGCCGTCCTGGAGCCGACCCTCGTGGAGACCATCGCTTGCATGGTCGGCGCGCTGCTCACCGAGGCGCTGCACGAGACCGTGCACACCGTCGGCGTCCCGGAGAAGGCCGCCCGCGCGATGCTGCTGGGCCACACCCAGGTGGCGCTCGCCAACACCCTCAAGGGCTCCAACCCGTTCTCCGACGCCTGCCTGATCGCGATGGACTACGGCCGTGAGTCGATCGTGCGCGAGGACTGGAAGAAGGTCTTCGACGACGAGGAGCTCGACAAGGTCATCACCCGCATGCTGAAGATCAAGGAGATCAAGCGCTGATCCGTGCGCGGGTCACGGCACCGGCTTCGTCACCGGTGCCGCGGCCTCCCGCTGATGCGGGATCAGGCCCGGCGGCAGCTCGCCCTGCTGGACGTTCACCGTCCTGACCGGGGCGGGCACCCGGATGCCCTCGGCGCGGTAGCGCTGGTGGAGCTGCTTGATGAACTCGTGCTTGATGCGGTACTGGTCGCTGAACTCGCCCACGCCCAGTATCACCGTGAAGCTGATCCTGGAGTCGCCGAAGGTGTGGAAGCGCACGGCGGGTTCGTGCTCGGGAAGGGCGCCGTCGACGTCCTTCATGACGCTCTCCACGACCTCGGTGGTGATCCGCTCGACCTGCTCCAGATCACTGTCGTAGCTGACACCGACCTGGACCATGATGGACAGGTCCTGCTCGGGGCGGCTGAAGTTGGTCATGTTCGTGCCCGCGAGCTGGGCGTTGGGGATGATGACGAGGTTGTTCGACAGCTGACGCACCACCGTGTTGCGCCAGTTGATGTCGACGACGTAGCCCTCCTCGCCGCTGCTGAGCTTGATGTAGTCGCCCGGCTGCACCGTCTTCGCGGCGAGGATGTGCACGCCCGCGAAGAGGTTGGCCAGGGTGTCCTGGAGGGCCAGGGCCACCGCGAGACCGCCGACGCCCAGGGCCGTGAGCAGCGGGGCGATGGAGACGCCGAGCGTCTGCAGGACGACGAGGAAGCCCATCGCGAGCACGACGACACGGGTGATGTTGACGAAGATCGTCGCCGAGCCCGCGACGCCCGACCGGGACTGCGCGACGGACTTGACCAGGGTGGTGACCACGCGGGCCGCCGTCAGCGTCGCGGCGAGGACGAGCAGGGCCGTCAGCGTCATCGAGACGTTGCGGCCGGTCCTCGGCGTCAGCGGGAGCGCCGCCGCGGCGACGGCCGCGCCGGCGGTGATCGCCGCGCAGGGGACCAGCGTGCGCACGGCGTCGACGATGACGTCGTCGCCGCTCCACCGGGTGCGGCTGGCCCGCTCACCGAGCCACCGCAGGATCATGCGCAGCAGCAGACCCGCCGCGATGCCTACGGCCACCGCTATTCCGGCGGTGATCAGGTCGTGCCATGTGAGGGCTCGCTCCATCAGTTCATTCTCCAGGTGTGCGGGCGCACCGGACACATGTTCGCGGTCCGGCGCGAGCGTCATCCTGCCCCATGGGTGCGGCACCGTTGCCGGGGGCCCGCGCCAAGCCTGCCGTCAACCGGCCCGGCGCAGGGCGATTTCAGACATCCCGTGCACTGGTCCTACGGCTTGCGTGCCACCCCCGCGTACATCGACACCGGCGTCCCGTTCCTGACCTCGTCGACGCCGAGTTCCGGATGCCAGTCCGGCAGCCAGCCGATACCGGGTTCGAGCAGTTCAAGGCCCTCGAAGAACCGCTCCACCTCGCCCCGCGCACGCGGCACGAGCGTGACGCCGCCCGCCTTGTACATGTCCACCGCCTGCCGTGTCCGCACCGGATCGAAGTCGGACGAGATCTGGGACAGGACCAGATGGCTGCCCGGCGCGAGAGCGGCGACGAGCACGTTCACGACGTCGTACGCACCCTCCTCGTCGCTGACGAAGTGCAGCAGCGCGTTCAGCGAAACAGCCACCGGTTCGCTGAAGTCCAGTACGCCCTCGGCCTGTTCGAGGATCTTGTCCGGCTCGCGGGCGTCCGCCTGGAGGAACTCCGTCGCCCCCTCGGGCGTCCCCCGCAGCAGCGCCTCCGCGTGCGCAAGCACGGTCGGGTCGTTGTCCACGTACACCACGCGGGCCTCGGGGGCGGCGGACTGGGCGATGCGGTGGAGGTTCGGCTCGGTGGGGATACCGGCGCCGATGTCCAGAAACTGGCGTATCCCGGCCTGGCCCACCAGATGGCGCGTGGCGCGCTGCATGAACCACCGGTTGTGCCGGGCGTAGTACTTGGCCTGCGGTTCGAGCGACACGATCTGCTGCCCGAGCTCCACGTCCACCGGGTAGTGGTCCTCGCCGCCCAGGTACCAGTCGTAGACCCGGGCTGGATGTGCCTTGCTGGTGTCGATCGGGTGCGTGGCGGGCGGCGGGATCGCGGTCATGCGTCAACTCCCAGAAGATCGGCGGGCGTTCAGACGGCCTTCGCGTGCTGGTGGCCATCGTGCCCGCTCGGCCCACCGCGCTCAAGAACCACCCGGGCCCCGCAGCAGGCTGCCCGCGCCCGGCACATGTGGCTCCACGCCCAGCTCGGTCAGGATCCGGTAGGCCGTCGCGGTGGCCGCCGACAGGACGGGCAGCCCCGCCGTGTCCTCCACCGCCTGGACCGACGCCAGCGAAGGCATCTGCACACAGGCCGAGAGGACGAGCGCGTCCGCGCGGCGCAGGTCCACGCGCCGCCAGTGCTCGCGCAGGTCGGCGGGGTCGAGCCGGGCGACCGCCAGATTGTCCGGCACCTCCAGGCTGAGCGCGTCCACGACCTCGACCCCGGTGTCCTCGATGTAGTCCGCCACAAGGCGCGTCAGGGGCTTCATGTACGGGGTGATGATCGCGACCCGCGAGGCTCCGAGCGCCTTGATGCCGTCGAGCAGGGCGCCCGCGCTGGAGACCACCGGCGCCAGTGCGCCCTCGGAGCGCAGGGCCGCGGTGATCTCGTCCTCCGCCGTGCAGTGGTGTCCCGGCCCCTGCGCCATGATCGCGACCAGGCAGGCGGTGGCGACCACATCGGGCCTGGCATCGGCGAGTTCGAGCGCGGCGCGCTCGGTCTGCGCGTTCATCGCCTTCAGCTGCTCGGGCGTCACGTGCTTCATGCGCATCCGGCTGCTGTGGAAGACGAACCGGTCCTGCGGCGCCACGGACTCGCGGTCGCGCAGCATCCGCGGCAGCTCCGTCTCCATCGTCAGATTCGAGCTGGGCACGATCATGCCGATGTGGTGGTCGGTCGCTGTCGTCGCGGTCACTGCCACGGGATCCTCCGGATGTTCTCGTACGGCGATGCGTACGGCTATGAGTCCTCGGTCAGCCCCTCCCAGTGATCGGCGAGGGACGTGAGGAGATGCATGACTTCTTCGCGCCGCTCGGCGCCGAACGGCTCCAGGAGCCGCTCGTCGAGCTCACGGGCGCGACGGTTGGAGTCGTGGAGGGTGCGCTCACCCTCCTCGGTCAGATAGAGCAGCTTGCGGCGGCCGTCGTCGGCGGCCGTCCTGCGCAGAAGCAGCCCCCGGTTCTCCAGTCGGCGCGCCACGTCCGCCATCGTCGACGTGTCCAGGGCCACCGCCGACGCCATCGACCGCTGGTCGCGGCCGGGCGAGGCGTCCACCGCCTGAAGGACGGCGAACTGCGGCCCGGTGAGTGTCGGGTCCACCGCGCGGATCCAGACCGCGAGATAGGCCTGGTACAGGCGCCGGACCTGGTATCCGGGGGCGGCCGTGAGGGCGGCGGGCGGCCCGGGCTGCCCGGACGTGGCGGCCGTCGCAGCCGTCGTGGTGGAGGTTTCGTCAGCCATGGGGCCCACTTAAGCACGGGTATTGATCGGTTCGGACCGTCAGGTCAGCATCGGGCGCAGCGCCTCGCGCAGGGCGGCCACGGCGGCGCTGCTGCTGTCCCAGAACAGCATGTGACCGGCGTCCGGGACGCCGCGGAGCACGGCCGCGGGGTGCAGCCGCGCGGCCTCGGCGGCGCCCGCCGCGGTGACGACGGGGCTGTCCGCGCCGTACAGGAGTGCCGTGGGGCCCGGCACGGAGGGCCACCAGTCGAAGAAGTCCTCGGACTCGAAGCCGCGGTGCGTGGCCCTGACCGCCTCCGCGTCGCAGCTCGCGAGCCAGCGGGCCCGCAGCTCCTGCTCCCTGCGCGGCCAGCGCGGCCAGGCCAGGGCCACCTCGTCGGCGTCGGTGCCGCGCGTGGCCTGCGCCATCTGGTCGAGGAAGGCCGCCAGCGGTGTCGGATAGGGCCCGCGTCCGGGGCCGCTCATCGGCGGGTCGCCCAGCACCGTGCCGCGCAGCGCGACCTTGCCGCGGACCGCGGTCACCGCGGCGATGCGCGCGCCCATGGAGTGCCCGAACAGGACGGGGCGGTCGAGGCCGAGCCCCGTGACGACGGCTTCGACGTCCTCGGCGTACTCCTCCAGTGCGTAGGAGCCGCCGCCGTCGGAGAGCCCGCGCCCCCGGACGTCGAGCACCAACGGCCTTACCTCATCGACCAGTTCGCGTACCACGAAGTCCATCGTGACGGCGGGGCTCGTGATGCCGGGCAGGACGAGAAGCGGGACGCCGGGGCCGCCGTAGTCCAGGACGTGCAGGCGCGTGGCGCCCGAGCGGACCCAGCGGCTGGTGGCGGGGATGTCGGCCAGGTCGGCGAGGGCCGACTGCGGCAGGCAGCGGTCGGGCGGGGTCATGCGTTCCTCCTGGAGAGGGCTTCGAGGTAGGCGGTCGATTCCTTGAGGTCGATGACGTCGCCGTACTTGGCCTGGATGTCGAAGAGACTCGCCTCGTGCGGTCCGGCCGCACGATCGCCGACGCACGCGCGCGGCACGAGCACCGAGAACCCGCTCTGCACGGCATCGACCGCCGTAGCCCGTACGCAGCCGCTGGTCGTCGCCCCGCACACCAGGACCGTGTCGCAGCCCAGACCGGTGAGCAGGGCGGCGAGCGAGGTGCCGAAGAAGGCCGAAGCGCCCTTCTTCACCACCATCAAGTCCTGCGGTTCGCGGAGGAGTCGGGGATCGAGCGCCACCTCCTCGCTGCCCTCGACCAGGGATCGCATGCCCTGCGCCTTGTGCAGCCAGGTGACGGCGTCGCCGGTGGCCTCGGCGGGGGTGTAGGAGATCGCGGTGAAGATGACGGGCACGCCTGCCGGGCGTCCGCTGTCGATCAGCTCGCCGACCGCGCCCACCACGTCGGTCAGGTCCGCGCCCGAGGGGAAGCCGTCCTCGGTGAAGCCGCGGGTGAGGTCGACGACCAGGATCGCGGGGCGGCTGCCCCTGCGTACGGGGGCGCCGAATCCGGCTCGTTCGTAGGTGCGGTCGGTCTCCTGGCCGTAGGTCACGATGCCCTCCTCAGCGCGCGCAACTCCCTTGCCTGTGCGCCGAGCCGGCCCAGAAGCCAGCCCTCGAAGAGGCCGAAGGCGAAGGCTCCCGCGACCACGCCGTACTTGGCGGCGGCCGGACCGAGCAGCATGGAGAGACCGTCGAGTTCGTCCTGTGCCGGGGCTGCGGGGCCGGCGGCGGCGCGGGGAGCCGTGGAGGGAAGGCCGGCCGGAGCGGCCGGTGACCGGTCCTGGTCGAGCAGGCTCCCCAGGTTCTGCGCGAACTGCTGGAGGATGCGGTCGGAGACCGTCGCGATGGCGCCCTTCCCGAACTGCGCGATCTTGCCGCGGATCAGCAGATCCGTGGAGATCTGGAGCAGCGCGCCCTCCGGCGCCGCGAGCACGTCGAGCGCGACCTCGGCCTCCGCGTCGCCGCTCCCGTGGGTGTCGGCCCCGCGCGCCTGGACCCGGAGCCGCCGCCCCTGCGGGTCGACCTCGAGGAAGCGGACCGTACCGGCGTACGCGGCGCTGATCGGGCCGACCTTGATCTTGACGGAGCCCTGCCAGGCGTCCCCCTCGCGTCCGTCGAGCGCGGCGCCCGGCATGCACGAGGCGACCCGCTCGACGTCGTTCATCAGGGCGAAGACCTCGTCCGGCGAGGCTTTGACCGGGACCGAGTTGGTGAGCTGCATCAGCACTCCTTGGGGCAGCGCCGGGCGACGGCGCATCCGTCGATCGCCTCGACGATGGTCTGGTAGCCGGTGCACCGGCAGAGATTGGCGGCGACGACCTCACGGATCTCGTCCTTGGTCGCCTCGGGCCGCTCGGCGAGGAATCCCTCGGCGAGCATCAGGAAGCCGGGGGTGCAGAAGCCGCACTGCAATCCGTGGTGTTCGCTGAACGCCGCCTGGAGATCGCTCAGTTCGGGACCGTCCGACAGTGACTCGACGGTCCGGATCCGGGCTCCCTCGGCCTGCGCCGCGAACATCAGACACGCCCGTACGGGCCGGTCGTCGACCAGGACCGTGCACGCGCCGCAGATGCCGTGCTCGCAGCCGACGTGGGTGCCGGTCAGGCGCAGATCGTGCCGGAGCACGTCCACCAGGGTGCGGCGCGGCTCGGTGATCACTTCGTGCCGCAGGCCGTTGACGTCGAGGGTGAGCAGCAGCGGGTCGCAGGTGCTGCCGGTGTGGGTCAGGCCGCTGGTGTCGGTCATGAGGACAGCTCCAGGTTCAGGGCGCGGTGCACCGTCTCCGGGGTGACGGGGGTGTGGTCGAGTTCGACGCCCGTGGGCCGGAGCGCGTCGTTGACGGCGTTGAGCACGGCGGCCGGCGCCCCGATCGTGCCGCCCTCGCCCGCGCCCTTCGCGCCGGTCTCGGTGAACGCGCACGGCGTCTCCAGGTGGTGGATCAGCACGTCGGGGATCTCGTGGGCGGTGGGCACCTTGTAGTCCATGAAGCTGGTCGCCGACGGTTCGCCCTGCGCGTCGTACGTCACCTGCTCGAAGAGCGCTCCGGCGATGCCCTGCGCGATACCGCCCCGGCACTGCCCCTCCACGACCTGCGGATTGATCGCCACCCCGCAGTCCTCCACGCAGACGTAGCGCAGGATCTCCACCTGCCCGGTGCCTTCGTGGAGTTCGACGACCACGCCGTGGGTGGCGTTGGAGAAGGTGCCGTCGTTGAAGACGTCGAACGTGGCGGTGGCGCTCAGGCCCGGCTCGATGTCCTTGGGCAGCAAGTGCGCCCGGAGATAGGCGACATCGGCCAGCTCGGCGTAGGTGAGCAGCCTGCCGTCACGCCGGTGCCGCACGCCACCGACCGTGATCTCCACCTCGTCGGGGCCGGCCTGCCAGCGCGCAGCCGCGATCCGGCGCAGCTTCTCGCCGAGCTTCGCCGCCGCGCGGCGCACCGCGCTGCCGCCCACCGTGATGGAGCGGCTCGCGAAGGTGCCCCAGCCGTAGGTGATGCGCTCGGTGTCACCCTGATGGAGTTTCACCTTGCCGATATCCAGGCCCAGTTCGTCGGAGACGATCTGCGCCATCGTCGTCTCGTGGCTCTGCCCGTGGCTCATCGTGCCGGTGGTGACGGTCACCGCGCCGCTGGTGTCCATCCGGACCTCGGAGATGTCGAAGCCGGGGACGACCCGCATCTTGCGCTGGGCGAACGCCTTGGAGCCGTACCCGGTGCGTTCGCTGAAGCAGGCGTAGCCGATGCCGATGTGCCGCCCGCGCGCCGCCGCCTGCGAGCGCTTCTCGTACCAGCCCTCGTCCTTGACGAGCCGCTCGCACAGGTCCAGGGACTCCAGGTAGGAGCCCGGGTCGTACGTGATGCCGTTGACGCCGGTGTAGGGGAACTCGGTGATGACGTTGCGGCGGCGGATCTCGACGGCATCCAGGGCCAGTTCACGGGCGGCCCGCTCGAAGAGGCGCTCCACCACCATCACGTACTGCGGACGGCTCACCCCGCGATACGGAGCGGTGGGCGCCTTGTTGGTGGTGACCGCCCGGCCGCGCACCCGGTAGGCGGGCACCTTGTAGACGCCGGGCATCTCGGCCGACGCCATCAGCGGTTCGATGCCCGCAGTGAACGGATAGCAGGAGTAGGCGCCCATGTCGCACACCACATCGGCGTCCAGGCCCAGGATCCGACCCTCCTCGTCGAAGGCGGCGCGCACGTCGTAGTGCTGTTCGCGGGCGAGGAAGGAGGCGGACAGGGCGTCCTTGCGGTCCTCGATCCACTTCACCGGCCTGCGCAGGCGCAGCGCGGCGGCGGCCGCGGCTATCTCCTCGCGTCCGACGACGCATTTCTGGCCGAAGCCGCCGCCCATGTCGGGCACCACGACCCGCACCGCCCGTTCGTCCAGGCGCAGACAGCGGGCGGCCACCGTCCGTACCTGGTGCGGGACTTGGGTGCAGGTCTGCAGGAGGAGCTGTTCCTCGCGGTCGTCCCAGTGCGCGACGGCGCCGCGCGTCTCCAGGGGGAGGGCGTTCTGGCGGCCGGTGCGCGACGTGACGTGCACGACGCAGGCCGCGGTGTCGAAGATCTCGTCGATGCCGTCCGTGGCGAAGAGCGAGACGTCCACCAGGGTGTTGTGCGCGGCTTCCTCGTGGAGGAGGGGTGCGCCGGGTGCGAGGGCCGCCTCCTCGGAGGTGACGGGCGGCAGGGGCGCGTAGCTCACCTTGGCCGCTTCCAGAC
>NZ_JBNNJZ010000030.1:0-37641 GCF_050270335.1 Streptomyces sp. NPDC059900 | reverse complement strand
ACCTTCATGGGGTCGCGCGGCACGACGAACTCGGTGTCGGCGCGGATGACGCCCTCGGGAGTGACGATGTCGCACTGCCCGCGGTCGACGCGCAGGACACGGCCGGGCAGCAGACCCTGTGCCGCGTACGGGATGAACTCGGTCTCCCGGTCCGCGTCCCAGCCGTAGGGCGCGAGGGGGTGCGAGGACGGGGAGGAGAAAGCCTGCGGGAATGCAGAGGAAGACAAGGGGGACCCTTCACAGGGGTGACCCCGGCATACACGCACGCTGCTGGTGCGCGAAAAGAGGAAAGTGTCAGCCGGCGGCCACGGAGGTGGAATGAACGGACTTCTGGATGCGGGCAGCGCCCATCTCGACGACAGCCATCAGTCACACCTCCTGGATCACACTCAACCGGCACCGGCAGCCGAACGGCCGCCGGAGGAACGGAAGCAACCCTAGCCGCGGGCCCGGGCGGAGCGCCAACTATTTTCGCGCGGCGGTCACGGGCTGCCCTGCGGTGCGCTCATCGGCCGCCGCACGGGCCCCGCGCACGGCCGCCGCCGGCGTGGCCGCGAGTGTCCTGCGGAGGTTGGTGCGCATCGTCGACGCCGCGTCGAGCACGTAGTTCTGGCGGACCTTCCAGGGGCTGCGGTCGCCCTGCCGGGGGAAGGCGTCGATGGAGCGCTGGACGTAGCCCGAGGCGAGATCGAGCAGCGGGCGTTCGTTCAGGAGGGTCGTCGGGCGGGGTTCCACCGCCGCGTAGTCGTGCTCGCGCATGTGGCCGAGGACCTTGCACACGAGGCGGGACGTGAGGTCGGCGCGCAGCGTCCAGGACGCGTTGGTGTAGCCGATGCAGACGGCGAAGTTGGGGACGCCCGTCATCATCGCACCGCGCCACACGAACTGTTCGTTCAGCGGGACCGTCCGGCCGTCGACGCTCGGGGCGATGCCGCCGAAGGCGAGCAGGCGGAGCCCGGTGGCGGTCACGATCACGTCGGCCTCGATGACGCGCCCCGACTTCAGCCGGATGCCCTCGGGGACGAAGCGGTCGATGTGATCGGTGACGATCTCGGCGTCGCCCGTCTTGAGGACCTTGAACAGGTCGGCGTCGGGCATCGCGCACAGCCGCTGGTCCCAGGGGTCGTACGAGGGGGTGAAGTGGTCGGCGACCAGCTGGTCGTCCTTGACGATGCGCTTGTTGAGGCCGGTGAGCAGGCGCCGCGCGGCCTTGGGGCTGCGCCGGCAGAACTGGTAGAGGCCGATGGCGAAGAGGATGTTCTTCGTCCGCACGATCCGGTGGGCCGCGTTCGCGGGCAGTACGGCGCGGATGCCGTCGGCAAGGCGGTCGCGCGAGGGCAGCGAGCCGATCCAGGTGGGGCTGCGCTGCAACATGGTGACGTGCGCGGCGCTCTTCGCCATCGCGGGCACCAGGGTGACGGCGGTGGCGCCGCTGCCGATGACGATGACGCGCTTGCCCGTGTGGTCCAGGTCTTCGGGCCAGAACTGCGGGTGCACGACCGTGCCGGTGAAGGAGTCGGCGCCGTCGAACTCGGGGGCGTGCCCGTGGTCGTAGTTGTAGTAGCCCGCGCAGGAGTAGAGGAAGTCGCAGGTGACGGTGGAGCGGGTGCGGACGCCGTCCTCGCCGGTGTGCTCCAGGGTCAGCGTCCAGCGTGCCGTCGCGGTGGACCAGTCGGCGCCGACGACCTTGGTCCCGTAGCGGATGCGGCGGTCGATGCCGAACTCCGCGGCCGTGTCCTTGATGTAGCTCAGGATGGACTCGCCGTCGGCGAGGACCTTCGAGCCGCGCCAGGGCTTGAAGGGGTAGCCGAGGGTGAACATGTCGGAGTCCGAGCGCACACCGGGGTAGCGGAAGAGGTCCCAGGTCCCGCCCATGGACTGTCGCGCCTCGACGATCGCGTACGAGCGCTCCGGGCACTCGGTCTGCAACCGGTAGGCGGCACCGACGCCGGAGAGTCCCGCGCCCACGATCACGACGTCGATGTGCTCGGCGGGAGCACCGTTGGCGGTGGTGCCGGGGTCCGCGGGGTGCGTCTCTGCGAAGTTCGTCTCTGCGGAGTGCGTCATTCCTCCAGTGTCCGGAACCACACCCGGCAGGAATTGACCCGGGACGACAGATCTTTGACCCTGGACGACATGTCCGTGATCAGATCGGCGGGGCTGCGCGGTTTCCGCGCCACGGTGGCGGAGCTCGGCGGTGACGCCGAGGTCTATGCCCGGCAGGCGGGCTGTCCCACGGCCGCTCTGGACGGGGACGACCTCCTGGTGCCCGAGGAGGCGATGGCCACGGTACTGGAGCTCGCCGCGGACGATCTCGGCTGCCCGGATCTCGGCCTTCGTATCGCGGCCCGGCAGGATCTGGGCATGCTCGGCGCCCTCGCGCTCGCCATCCAGAACTCCGAGACCCTCGGCGACGCCATGGAGTGCACCACGCGCTATCTCTTCGTGCACGCGCGCTCGCTGAGCCTCAGCCTGGAGCCCGACCCCTACGGCACCCCGGGTGTCGCCGCCCTGCGCTACGGCGTACGTGAGGGCGTCGAGGCGCCGCCGCAGGGCATCGACCTCTCCCTGGGGTTCATGCACCGGGCGATCGTCTGTCTGGTCGGGCCCTACGGCCTCGGCTCGGTCGAGCTGCCGCATCCGCTGCTCGCCCCGCTCGCGGTGTACGAGGACTTCTTCGGCGTACCCGTGAAGGCGGACCGCCCCGCTGCCCTGCTCCGGGTCCCGCTCAGCCTGGCCGACCGGCCGCTCGGCGGCGGCAACGCGCATCTGCGGCGGCTCGCGCTCGCGTACCTGGACGAGCAGCTGCCCGCGGAGCGCACGGACACCGTCAGCGGTGTCCGCGCGGTCGTCGGGCGGTCGCTGGGCACGGCGCCGCCCGGCATCGGCACCGTCGCCCGCCTCCTGAACCTGCATCCGCGCACCCTCCAGCGGCGGCTGCGCGCCGCGGGCACGACATTCGCCGAGGTCGTCGACGAGGAGCGGCGCGATGCCGCCCGCCGCTACCTCACCGGCACCGATCTGCCCCTGGGCCAGGTCGCCCTGCTTCTCGGCCTCTCCGAACAGTCGGCCCTCAACCGCTGCTGCCGCCGCTGGTGGGGAGTGACGCCGCGGGCGGTGCGGAGTGGAGCACTTGATTCCGGCCAGATTCGGGCGCCCGAACAGCCGCCATCTGGCTCATTGTGGAGTGGACCAACTAGATGCCCCAGGCATCCAATGGAACAGGTAAAGGGAGCCCCTCCGCTTGTGAGGTAAGTCCATGACGGAATCAGTCGCGTCCGAACCGATCTCGGCAGCCGCCTCCGACTCGCCGGCCTCCGAACCAGTCGCCTTCCCGCAGGACCGCACCTGCCCCTACCACCCGCCCAAGGCGTACGAACCGCTCCGCGAGGCACGGCCGCTCTCCCGGGTCCGGCTCTTCGACGGCCGTTCCGTCTGGGTGGTCACCGGCCGGGGAACGGCCCGTGACCTGCTCATCGACCCGCGCCTTTCCACCGACCGGGAGAACGAGGCGTTCCCCGCACCCACCGAGCGCTTCGCGAAGGTGCGCAACCGCCGTGTCGCCCTGCTCGGCGTCGACGACCCCGTGCACAACGCCCAGCGCCGCATGCTGATCCCCAGTTTCTCGGTCAAGCGGATCGCCGCTCTGCGCCCGCGGATCCAGGAGACGGTGGACCGGCTCCTGGACGCCATGGAGGCGAAGGGCTCGCCTGCCGAGCTGGTCGAGGCGTTCGCGCTGCCGGTTCCGTCCATGGTGATCTGCGCCCTCCTGGGCGTGCCCTACGCCGACCACGAATTCTTCGAGGAACAGTCGCGCCGCTTGCTGCGCGGCCCGCGCGCGCAGGACACCGAGCGGGCTCGGGACGAACTGGACGCCTACTTCTACGCGTTGATCGAGCGCAAGCGCCGCGATCCGGGCGACGGACTCCTCGACGAGCTCATCCACCGGCAGCTCTCCGAGGGCGCCCTCGACCGCGAGGAACTGGTCAGCCTGGCGACGATCCTGCTCGTCGCGGGCCACGAGACGACGGCGAACATGATCTCCCTGGGGACGTTCACGCTCCTCCAGCACCCGGAGCAGCTGGCCGAACTGCGCGCCCGGCAGGAGCTGATGCCCGCCGCGGTCGAGGAGCTGCTGCGCTTCCTGTCCATCGCGGACGGCCTGCTGCGGGTGGCGAAGGAGGACATCGACGTCGCGGGCAGCACGATCCGCGCGGACGACGGCGTCGTCTTCTCCACCTCCCTCATCAACCGCGACGGCACGGCGTACGAGGCGCCGGAGGGACTGGACTTCCACCGTTCCGACCGCCACCACCTCGCCTTCGGCTTCGGCATCCACCAGTGCCTGGGCCAGAACCTCGCCCGCGCCGAGATCGACATCGCCCTGCGGACGCTGTTCGAGCGGATGCCGCGGCTGCGTCTTGCCGTGCCCGCGCGGGAGATCCCGTTCAAACCGGGCGACACGATCCAGGGGATGCTCGAACTCCCCGTCATCTGGTAGGAGTTGCGCGTGCGTATTCATGTGGAACAGGAGCGGTGCGTGGGCGCGGGGATGTGCGCGCTCACCGCTCCGAGCGTCTTCACCCAGGACGACGACGGCTTCAGCGAGGTGCTCCCCGGCCGCGAGGACGGCGGCGGCGATCCGCTGGTACACGAGGCCGCGCGGACCTGCCCGGTGCAGGCCGTCACCGTCGAGGAGACCTGACCGGGCGTGAGATCCGCCAGAGATCCCCTAGCCGCGCAACGTCACCGTGAAGCTCCGTCCGTACGCGTGGCGGGTGTCGACGTCGATCCGGGTGCCGCCGTGGGCCCGGCTCACGCGCACCCTCTCGTCGGCCGTGACCGCCCGCAGGGGACGGCCGCGGAGCAGCACGGTGATCTTGTCCCGGTCCATCGTCGGGTCCGACACCGCCACGGTGACCGTCCCGTGCCCCTCGCGCCGCACGAGCACGGACGCCGGCCCCTCGATCCGTATCCCGGCGACCTCGTGGCGCCCCGGCGTGAAGGTGTTCGCTGCGGTCAGGCCCGGGCCCGGATGGCTGACGGCCTGCAACCGCACCGTGTTCGCGAGGACCTTCGGCGTCCGCCCGCCGCGGTACGCCCGCAGCCCCGCCTCGCCCGCGTTCGGCACCAGCGCGTAGGCCAGGGACACCGGACGCGCCCCGGCCGCCCGGTCCACGCTCACGCCGAGGACGGTGCGCGTCACCGCGGTGTCGGGGTTCGCGGTGCGCACGACGCGGCGGCTGCGAGTGACCTTGTCCAGGGTGACCCGCACCTCGGGGGTGTCCAGGAAGACGTAGCCGACGGCGGACTGCCGCGTGGCGTTGGCCCAGCGCAGCCACCGCAGGTCGCCCGTGCCCGCGCCGGTCCACGGGCGCCCGTCGCGCAACTCCCCGGTCACGGAGACCTGGTCGTCCGGGAGCGCGGTGCGCGCGTCGACCGTCGTCGTCACGGCACGCCCCGCCCCGTCGCCCACCCCCGCGGCGAGCACCACGATCTCCTCGTCGAGCAAAAACCAGGACTTCGTCGCCGTCGCGCCCCGGTAGACCACGAAGTCGTCCGGCAGCAACTCCCGGTCGCGGTAGGCGGCATCGCTGGACTGCACCGCCCCGACCGCGCCGTACGCCCCGAGGACAGCGCCCCCGGAGTGCCGGTTGGTGCCGCGCGGGAAGTAGACGTACTTGTTCTGCGACTCGGACGACGAGGTGAAGTTCAGCGGGTGGCCGGGATTGTCGTAGTACGGCTTCCCGTACAGCTCGGGGATCGTCCGGCGCTGCTCGACGGGCGCGGTGACGCCCGCGAGGCCGTACGGCGAGACCGTGGTGAAGTAGTCGACGCCGAACGCCTGGGTCTGGTCCTGGCCCGAGAGATAGAGGTAGTGGGCGCCGTCGCCCTGGAACCACGGCATGAGGTTCTCGCCGCTCATGTACTCGTACTTGCTGATCCGATCCGAGCTGCGCGCGAGCGCGAAGGCGTAGCCCTCTCTGCGGTGGACGTGCTTGTCCATGGCGTTGAAGGCGACGCTGCGCGCGGCGGGGTTGAGGTCCGCGGGCGGCACCGAGGCGTCGCCGATGATGTCGGCGTAGTGCGCGATGCTGACCGGCGAGACGAAGCCGGACGGGTTGAGCGCGGCGCGCGAGGTGGACCGGATGTGCTTCACGTAGCTCTTCAGGGCGGTGGCGTCGGCGCCCGCGGAGAGCGACGCGAGGTCCACGACGGCCTCGACGACGACCCCGACGTCGACGTAGCCGCCGTCGGGCCGCGACACCGCACGCCCCTTGACGATCTCCATCATCCAGCCCTCGAAGATGAGCGGCGCGAAGCCGTCGCGGACCCACCGCCGGACCGTCGGCACCAGCTCCTCGCCGTGCGCGAAGCCCGTGCCGTCGAGGATCTTGAGGGTCTGTACGACCCTGGTGAGCAGGCCCTTTCCGTACGAGCCCGTGTACGCGACGGAGGCGTGCTGTATGAACGAGCCGTCGGCGTAATAGCCGTCCGTCACGCCGTGTCGCAGGCGGTAGGGGTCGATGGTGACGAAGACCGTCAGCTGATCGGTGAGCGCCTTGCGGATGCGGGCCCCGCCGTCCGCGCCGATGAGCGCGCCCTGGAGGATGCGGTTGGTGGTGATGTCGGCGAGGTTGGCGCCGGTGTGGAAGCGCGAGTCGAGGTTCACGTCCCCGTCGGTGCCGTTGCGCAGATAGGCGTCCATCGAGGTGACATAGGTGGCGATGAGGCCGGGCCGGTACGTCCGCACCTCGTCGACGAGGAGTGCGAGGGTCTTGCTGACGTGCTGGGAGATACCGATCTCCCAGTTGAACCAGTTGCCGTAGTAGCCCTTGGACTGATCGCCGTAGTGGCGCTCGTGCAGCCATCCGAGGCCGTCGATCACACGGCGCTGCACGGCGGTGTCGCCGTAGAGGTCCGACGGCGTCGGGCCCGGCGTGCGGGTCGCGAGGGCGATCTCGTACAGACGCCGGAAAGCCGTGTTGAGGTTGGCGTCGTCCGTGCCGAGCACCAGGCCCGCGAACAGCTCGCCCGCGCCCGCGTCGTCCATCGACTTCAGGTTCGTCCGCGCGGTCTTCTCGATCGCGGCGAGCTTGGCGGCCGTCTCGGGACGGGCGTTGGACCCGGTCGTACCCGCGAAGATCCCCACGGTGTTGGCGAGGAGCCGGTCGCTGTCCGCCGCGGCCTCGGCCGCGCTCACGGGCAGCGCGGGGAGCACCGACAGGAGACCCGCGGCGGACAGAGCGGACAGCAGGCGTCTGCGGGTGATGTCCATGGTGTCCTCCGCGGATCGGTTGGCGTTCGTTCCGGCGTTCCGGCGGGCGGAGTCAAGCAGACGCCCCGGGTCGCGACAAGGGAAAGTGCGCCCCCTGCGTCGCGAGACCGATCGGACCGCCAGCGACTAGGCTCAACAGTGTGAGGCTGGAAGAGCACGCGCCGGGACCATTCGCCATCGTGGCCTTGGCCTCGTCTGCCGGAGGCATTCAGGGGCTCGGCATGATCCTGGGCGCACTCAGCCCTGACCTGCCGGTCCCGGTGCTCGTGGTCCAGCATCTCGACCCGCGTCATCGCACGCTCCTCGCCGAGGTCCTCACCCGGCGCACGGAGATGAAAGTGAAACTGGCCGCTGACCAGGAGAGCGTCGAGCCGGGGACGGTGTATCTGGCCCCGCCCGACCGCCACCTCCTGGTGGGGCCGGAGGGCGTGCTCACGCTGTCCAACAGTAAGCTCGTGCACTTCGTGCGCCCCTCCGCCGACCTGCTGTTCGAGTCGGTGGCCGGAGCGTACGGACCGCAGGCCATTGCCTGTGTGATCACCGGCACCGGTATGGACGGCGCGATGGGTGTGGAGGCGGTCAAGTCGCGCGGCGGCACCGTGATCGCCGAAGATCCGGAGAGTGCGCAGTTCGCGGGAATGCCCACGGCGGCGGTGGACACCGGAGCCGTGGACTTCGTACTCCGTATAGAGGAAATTGCCGCGGCCATCCGCGGACTGGTCGAGGGCAAGAGGCAGTGATGGGTGAGTCGTCGGGCGCCGGAGCAGAGGGCGCGCAGCCGGGGGCAAAGGGACATCCGGAACCCGCGAGTGAGACGGATCAGGCACATGAAGCAGAGAGGGTGAGTGAAGTAGAACAGGAGCATCACACGGAGCAGTCGGGGGACAAGGAGCCGGAGGAGAAGGCGACGTCGGCACTGGACAGGGAGCCGGCTCGCGGACCTCAGTCGGACGGGGCGATGGACCATGGCCTCGAGGACCTGCTCACGTTCATCCGTGACGCGCGTGGGTTCGACTTCACCGGCTACAAACGCTCCACCCTCGGCCGTCGCATCCGCAAGCGGATGGACGACGTCGGCACACAGGGGTACGCGGACTACCGCGACCTCCTGGAGACCGACGCGGACGAGTTCCGCGCGCTGTTCAACACGATCCTGATCAACGTCACCTCCGTGTTCCGCGACCCGGACGCCTGGGGCCTGCTGCGGCGCGAGATGCTGCCCGAACTGCTCCAGACCGTCGGCCCGGCGTCGGAGATCAGGGTCTGGAGCGCGGGCTGCTCCAGCGGCGAGGAGGCGTACTCCCTCGCCATGATGTTCGCGGAGGCACTCGGCGTCGAGGAGTGCGTGCGGCGCGTCAAGATCTACGCCACGGACGTCGACGAGGAAGCCCTGCGGGACGCCCGCTCGGGGCAGTACCCCGCGAAGGCCCTGGAGCCGCTGGCCAGGGAGCTGCGCGACAAGTACTTCGAGCGCAACGGCACGCAGTACGCCTTCCGGACGGATCTGCGGCGCCGCGTCATCTTCGGCCGCCACGACATCACCCGTGACGCCCCGATCTCCCGCCTCGACCTGCTCGTCTGCCGCAACACGCTGATGTACTTCAACGTCGAGGCGCAGACCCAGATCCTGGACCGCTTCCACTTCGCCCTGCGCGAGGGCGGCTATCTCTTCCTCGGCAAGGCCGAGATGCTCCTGAACGACACCGAGCGCTTCGAAGCGATCAGCATCCGCCAGCGTGTCTTCCGCCGCCGCCCCGGCGGCAGCGCGCCGCCGTATCCGGCGACGACTCCGCTGAAGGCCAGGGCCAGCGGTGCCGCCGAGAGGCAGCAGGCCTCGCAGTCGGGGCTGCGGGACCTGATCCTGGACTCGATGCCGGGGGCGAGCATCGCCCTGGACGGCAACGGAATCGTCATCCTGGTCAACCAGGGCGCACGGACCCAGTTCGGCCTCACGCCCAACGACGTGGGGCGCCCGTTCCAGGACCTGGAGATCTCCTACCGGCCCACCGAACTGCGCTCCCTGATCGACCAGGCCATCTACGAGCGCCGGCCGATGCACGTGCGCGGCGCGGAGCGCCGGATGGGCAACGACCTCCAGTACTTCGACATCGACATCCAGCCGGTCCTGGGCGGCCCCGGAGGTCCGGGCCTGCCGGTCGCCATCAACGTCACGTTCTCGGACGTCACGCAGGCAACGCGGCTCAAGGCCGAGGTCAAGCGCGTACGCGAGGACCTGGAGACGGCGTACGAGGAACTCCAGTCGACGAACGAGGAGCTGGAGACCACCAACGAGGAACTCCAGTCGAGCATCGAGGAGCTGGAGACCACCAACGAAGAGCTCCAGTCCACGAACGAGGAGCTGGAGACCACCAACGAAGAGCTCCAGTCCGGCAACGAAGAGCTCGAGACGATGAACGACGAGATGCGCCTGCGCACCACGGATCTGGACGAGGCGCACGCCTTCCTGGAGGGCGTGGTGAGCAGCATCGCGGCGGGCGTGGTCGTGCTCTCCGCGGACATGCGCGCCAAGAACTGGAACAAGGGCGCCGTCGACCTGTGGGGCCTTCGTCCGGACGAGGTGCTCGACGAGCACTTCTTCGCACTCGACTTCGGGCTGCCCACCGACCGGTTGCGGGATGTCATCCAGCAGTGCGTCGCCTCGGGCAAGCGGTCGGGTCCTGTGGTCATCCCGGCGGTGAACCGCATCGGGCGCAACATCGACTGTTCGGTGATCTGTTCGCCGTTCGACGGACACAACGGAGGTGTCGTCCTCCTGATGGAAGATGTCGCCGACGCGGGCGGCAGCTGACCCGACACGTCGTAGGCTGGTGGGATGAGCTCCAGAGAGGGCAGTTCACCAAACTCGGGTGGACGGTCTCAGGACGCCTGGGGGCGTGCCGTCCGGGCCGGCGAACGCGCCGCGAACGAGGCAGCGAGTGCCGCTCGTCATGAGCAGCTCTACGCGGAGACGGGCTATGCGTTTCATTCGGCGATGGCCAGACGGCACCGCTCGGTCGCGGAGCGCCATCTCACTACGGCCCGCCTCCAGCAGGCGTACGCCCTGCGGCTGGCGGAGGCGGAGGCCGCGGGCGGCGGCGCCCGCCCTCTCTTCATGGCGGGGGTCGCCGAGGCGTGCGGGACGCGCAGTGCCGCGCTCACGCTCATCGGGAGAGACCTGAGCCAACTCGCGGTCGCCGCCTCGGACCGGCCCTCGCGCGGCGCCCAGGATCTGGAGTACGTCCTGACCGCGGGCCCCGGCCGCGACGCGGCCCGCGACCGGCGGGTGGTGTACGCGTCGGGTGCCTCGCTGGAGAGGCGCTGGCCAGGCTATGGCTCGGGCCTCTTTGCCCTCGGCCTGCGTTCGGTCGCGGCGCTGCCGCTGAACGTGGCGTCGGACTGCATCGGGGTGCTCACCGTCTTCGATCTCAGCTCGGCACTCGCCAGGGCGGGAAAGCTCCGTGAGGTCGCCGCCGCGCTGGCGGACGGGGTGCTCCTGGGCCCCGACGCGGACCCCGGGCTCTACGGCGGCACGGATCTGCGTGCCGTGGTCCACCAGGCGTCCGGCATGCTCTCCGAGCAGTCGGGCAGGTCGCCCGGTGACGCCCTGGCGCTCATCAAGGCGCGGGCTTTCGCCCTGGGCGTGCCGCTCGAAACGGTGGCCCAGCGCGTCATCTCCGGGGAACTGGAACTCACGTAGCGGCGGCTTCGGACTGCCGCTGCCGGGCTGCGTGCGGGGAGGGCGGCTGGCGGCGCATGCAGCATTCGTCCAACTCAGCCGCCGAGAATCCAACAACCCCCGCCGCGTCAGTGTTGTGACGGCACGCCGCCCCGCTGTCTGATGGAGGTCATGGAGCTCCCCTATTTTGAGGACGTATCCCCCGGCACCGGCAGCCTCCCGCCCCGCGCGTGGTACGCGCGGTCGGATGCCGTCTCCCTCTCCCTGAACGGCAGTTGGCGCTTCAGGCTCTCCCCCACCGCCGACACCGCCGACGACTCCTTCGCCCGGGACGGCCATGACGCCGGGACCTGGGACACGGTGGCGGTACCCGGCCACTGGGTGCTCCAGGGGCACGGCGCACCCATCTACACCAACATGCTCTACCCCTTCCCGGTCGACCCGCCCCGCGTCCCGACCGAGAACCCGACCGGCGACCATCTGCGCACCTTCGACCTGCCGGACGACTGGCCCGCGGACGGCGGCGGCACCCTGCGCTTCGACGGCGTCGAGTCCTGTGCCCGCGTCTGGCTGAACGGCTCGGAGCTCGGCGAGTTCAAGGGCTCGCGGCTGCCGCACGAGTTCGCGGTCGGCCACCTCCTGAGGCCGTCGGGCAACGTCCTCGCGGTCCGGGTCCACCAGTGGTCGTCCGGTTCGTACCTGGAGGACCAGGACCAGTGGTGGCTGCCGGGCATCTTCCGTGACGTGACCCTGCTGCACCGCCCCGAGGGCTGCGTGCTCGACTTCTTCACGCACGCCTCGTACGACCACCGGGCGGGGACGGGGACGCTGCGGGTCGATTCGGACGTGGACGGGCGGGTCACGGTGCCCGGGCTGGGCATCGACGTCGCCACGGGCGAGTCCGTGACGGTGCCCGTCGAGCCGTGGACCGCCGAGACGCCCCGCCTCTACGACGGGGTCCTGGCCACGGCGGGCGAGCGCGTACCGCTGCGCATCGGCTTCCGCACGGTCGCCGTCGAGGACGGCCTCATCAAGGTCAACGGCCGCCGCATCCTGTTCCGCGGCGTCAACCGGCACGAGTTCCACCCTCAGACGGGCCGCGCGCTCGATCTCACCACCATGCGCTCCGACGTCCTCCTGATGAAGCAGCACAACATCAACGCGGTCCGCACCAGCCACTACCCGCCGCACCCCGCCTTCCTCGACCTCTGCGACGAGCTGGGCCTGTGGGTCATCGACGAATGCGACCTGGAGACCCACGGCTTCACCGAACAGGAGTGGCGCGACAACCCCGTCGACGACGACCGCTGGACGCCCGCGCTCCTGGACCGCGCCGCCCGCATGGTCGAGCGCGACAAGAACCACGCCTCCGTAATCATCTGGTCCCTCGGCAACGAGTGCGGGACGGGCCGCGGCCTGGCCGCCATGGCCGGCTGGATCCGGGCACGGGACAGCGGGCGCCTCATCCACTACGAGGGCGACCAGTCCTGCGCGTACACCGACATGTACTCGCGCATGTACGCCGACCATGCCGAGGTCGAGCGCATCGGCCGGCGCGAGGACACGGGCGCGCCCGAGGCGCGTCGCGAACTGCCCTTCATCCTCTGCGAGTACGGGCACGCGATGGGCAACGGCCCCGGCGGACTGAGCGAGTACCAGGAGCTGTTCGAGGCGCACGAGCGCAATCAGGGCGGCTTCGTCTGGGAGTGGATCGACCACGGCCTGGACCACCCGGAGCTCGGCTTTGCCTACGGCGGCGACTTCGGCGAGGAGCTGCACGACGGGAACTTCGTCTGCGACGGTCTCCTCTTCCCCGACCGGCGGTCGTCACCCGGGCTCGATCAGTACAAGCGGGTCATCCAGCCGGTGCGTTTCGCGTACGACAAGGCCGCCGGGACGGTCCGGGTCACCAATCTGCACGACTTCGCGGACCTGTCCCATCTGTCCTTCGAGTGGGTGTACGTCGGCGACGACGACGCGGTGTGCGAGGCGGGAAATCTCGCCGTGCCGCCGGAGCTCGGGCCCGGCGAGTCCGTCGAACTGAAGCTTCCGGACCCGCCGCCCGCGAGCCGCGAAACCGAGACCTTCCTGCACCTCTCGGCCATGGTGGGCGTCGAGACGAACTGGACGAAGCTGGACCACGGTGTCGCGCGGGCCGAGTTCGCCCTCACGCCGCGTCCCGCCGTCCCCGTCGCCACCGGTGAACGCCCCGTGCGCGAGGGCGACTTCATCACCCTGGGCCCCGGCACCTTCGACGTCCGCACCGGCGCGCTGCACACGCTGAGCGGCATCCCCCTGACCGGCGCCCCGCGCCTGGACATCTGGCGCGCCCCCACCGACAACGACAACGGGGCGTCCTGGCAGGGCGGACGGCGCTACGGCCTGCTGTGGCGCGAGCTCGGCCTGCACCGGATGCAACACCGTCTCGACGCGGTCGAGTTGACCGACGACGCCCTGACCGTCCGCACCCGTGTCGCCCCCGCCTCGCGCAACATCGGCCTGCGCACCGTCTACCGCTGGACGTCCGACGCCACCCGGCTGCGCCTGACGGTCTCCGTGCGGCCCGAGGGCGAATGGACGGTGCCGCTGCCCCGGCTCGGCATCCGGCTCGGGCTCCCGGCCGCGTACGGGCATGCGTTCTGGTTCGGCAGCGGGCAGGGCGAGGCGTATCCGGACACGGCGGTGTCCCACATCGGCACCTGGTTCGAGCACGTCGACCGGATGCAGACCCCGTACGTGCGCCCCCAGGAGAACGGCGCCCGCGCGGACGTCCGCTGGGCCGAGCTGCGGACGGGGTTCGACGGGGAGGGGCTGCGGATGGTCGGTGACCCCGCCTTCTGGTTCACGGCGCGGCGCTGGACCACCGAGCAGCTGGACGCCGCCACGCACCGCACGGACCTGGTTCCCGGCGAGACGGTGTGGGTCCATCTCGACCACGGCCAGCAGGGCATCGGCTCGCAGTCCTGCGGTCCGGGGGTCCTGCCGCAGTACGAACTGCACGCCGCTCCGTCGGAGTTCTCCTTCACCTTCTCGCGCCGTGAGGCCGACTGACGGGCCGGGATCTCAGCCGGCGGGTTCGCGCTCGCCCTGGTCGAGCCGGTACGGCGGATAGACGTCCGTGAGCAGCAGGCCGTACGCCAGGACGCGCGCGACCCACCGGTGCAGACCCATGTTGAGGTCGTACATGCCACGGGGGTAGTGCCCGGTGAAGAGCAGGGTCACGCCCGCGTAGAAGGCGAGCAGCCCGGTGAGGCCGCCGTTGAAGCGGTAGCCGCCCGCCATCAGCGCGGCCACGATGAGCTGCGGGACGACCAGGAGCCAGCTCTTGACGAGGACGAGGCCCCTGGAGAGGTGCTCGGGGTAGGCGATGTCCAGATGGGCCGGGTAGTCGGCG
The DNA here is from genome assembly GCF_050270335.1 of Streptomyces sp. NPDC059900. Taxonomy (NCBI): domain Bacteria; kingdom Bacillati; phylum Actinomycetota; class Actinomycetes; order Kitasatosporales; family Streptomycetaceae; genus Streptomyces; species Streptomyces sp. NPDC059900. The sequence goes on along the minus strand of NZ_JBNNJZ010000030.1, from coordinate 23,292 downwards.
ACGTCCGCCAGGGCGAACGGCGGATAGCGGTCGGTGGCAAGCGATCCGTACGCGTAGTACTCGACGCGCCAGCTCCAGCGCAGCACACCGACGTTGTAGTCGAAGAGCAGCCGCGGATAGCGGCCGGTGAACAGGACGGCGAAGAACGCGACGAAGGTGATGAGCACGAAGCCGATCCACAGGAAGAGCAGGATGACGTAGTGCGGGATCGCGAGCACCCATTTCACCAGCCAGAGCCACCGGGAAAGCCCGACGTCGTACTGCCCCTCGAGGCTGACCGGACTGACCGGACCGATCGGGTGTTTGCCGAGCGAAGGCGGCGTGGTCGGCGTGGGCGTGGCGGACATGGCGGTCAACTCCCCTCGTCCCCGTGCTTGCCCCTTATGCCCACATGTACGACTGCGCGCGGGCGGCGGCAAGGAGTGGCGCGGCGTCCGTTTTCTTCAAGACGGTCCGGGCGCGGCTGCCTACGCTCGGGGCATGAACACGAACATCACACCCCGCTTCGATCTCATCGGCCTGGTCGTCTCCGACATGGCGGCGACCCTTGCCTTCTACCGTCGCCTCGGCCTGGAGTTTCCCGCGGGCGCCGAGGACCAGCCGCACGTGGAGGCTGCGCTCCCCGGCGGTCTGCGCATCGCCTTCGACACGGAGGCGACCATCAGCTCCTTCGTCGAGAACTGGGAGCCGCCGCAGAGCTCGGGGCGCATCGGGATCGCGTTCCACTGCGAGACTCCCGCGGGCGTCGACGCGGTGTACGAAGAGCTGGTCACCGCCGGGTACCACGGTGAGCTCAAGCCGTGGGACGCCTTCTGGGGCCAGCGGTACGCCTCCGTCGCCGACCCGGACGGCAACGGCGTCGACCTGTTCGCGCCGCTGGCTACGCCTGCCGGGGGCTGAGCAGCTCGCTCAGCGGCATCCCCGTCAGCTCCTTGACGTCGCGTGCCAGATGGGCCTGGTCGGCGAAGCCCGCGACGACCGCGGTCTGGGCGTACGCGAGGCCTCCCCTGGCCAGGGCAAGGGCGCGCTGGAGTCGCAGGACCCGGGCCAGCGTCTTGGGGCCGTAGCCGAACGCGGCGAGTGAACGCCGGTGCAGGAGGCGGGCGTTGATGCCCGCCTCGTCGGCGGTCGCCGCGATGGACCGTCCCGCGTCCAGTGCCTTGACGACGTGCGCGAGCAGCGGGTCGGGCGGGCCCGCGCCGTCCGCGCGCGCGAGGGCGGCGGACTCCAGGGCGGCGGCCGGATCGCGGGCGGCGTCCATGCGCTCGGTCAGCCGGCGGGCCTCGGCGGACGGCCACAGGTCGGCGAGGTCCACGCGCCGGTCGCGGAGTTCGTGCGCGGGCACGCCGAGGAAGGCGGGGGCGGTGCCGGGGTAGAAACGGATTCCCACGTACCGGGCGGCGGCCTGCGGGTCGGGGCGGTGCGCGCGTGTGTCGGGCCCCGCGACCATGAGCCTGCCGCCGGTCCACAGAAGGTCCATGCAGCCGTCGGGCAGGACGGGATAGACGGGACCCGGCGCGCCGCCGCTGGTGCGGGTCCACAGCACCGCGCCCGCGACCCGGGACGGCCGCTCCGCGTACTCGACGCTCTCGTACGACACGTCTTCCAGGCTACGCCGCCGGGGGCGCGCGGCGGGGTTCACGCGACCCGTGAGCGGTGCTCCTGCGGGCTGACCCCGTACACCCGCTTGAAGGCGCTGGACAGGGCGAACGCGCTGCCGTAGCCGACGCGGCGGGCGATCGAGGCGATCGTCTGGTCGCTGTCCCGCAGCAGGTCGGCGGCGAGCGCGAGCCGCCAGCCCGTCAGATACGCCATCGGGGGCTCGCCCACGAGTTCGGTGAAGCGCCGGGCGAGCGCGGCCCGCGAGACCCCCGCCTTCGCGGCGAGCGCCGCGATCGTCCAGGGGTGCGCGGGGTCGTCCTGGAGCAGCCGGATCGCCTGTCCGACGACCGGGTCCCCCATCGCCCGGTACCAGGCGGGGGCCTCCGCCTCCGGCCGGGAGAACCAGGCCCGCAGCGTGGCGATCATCAGCAGGTCGAGCAGCCGGTCGAGCACGACGTCCTGCCCCGGCTCGTCCTTGGCGATCTCGTCGGCGAGCAGCGGGGTGAGCGGGCAGTCCCACACCTCGGTGGGCAGCACGAGCAGCGGGGGCAGCGCGTCCAGGAGCCGCCCGGTGATCTCGCCGTGCGCCTGATAGGTGCCGATCAGCATCTCGGCGCCGCCGTCGAGCGATTCGCCCCAGGTGCGCAGGCCCAGGTCGCGGTACTGCCCGATCGGGGTGCCGTCGAGGGGCACGCAGCGCTCGCCGGGCCGGATCATGGCGCGGGGCGGCGTGTCCTGCTCGTCGGCGACGGTGTAGTGATCGGGGCCGCGCGCGACGGCGACGTCTCCGGGGCGGATCAGCTGGGGTTCGCCGCTGTCGGGCACGATCCAGGCGGTGCCGCGCACCATGATCATGACCGAGAGGGGCGCTTCGTCCGCGATGCGCACGGACCAGGGCGGGTCGAAGCACGCGCGGATCATGAAGGCTCCCCGCGCGCGGGGGCCCTCCAGCAAGCCTGCGAGTACGTCCATGCCGGAAGAGTAGACGCACGCGTATGGGGGTGAGCCCCTGGCGGATGGTTCCTTGTGGCGGGCGGCAGTTGACTGGGACGCATGACAGAGAACGCGTCGCGGACGCAGAAGATGACAGTGCTCGTCACGGGTGCCTCCGGCAAGACGGGGCGCCGGGTCGCGGAGGCCGCCGAGGCGGCCGGACACACGGTGCGGGCCGCTTCGCGGTCGGGGGCCGTGAAGTTCGACTGGTACGACCCTTCGACGTGGGATGACGCGCTGCGAGGCGCGGACGCCGCGTACCTCGCCTACCAGCCGGACGTCGGCGCGCCCGGCGCGGGCGATGCGGTGGGCGCGCTGGCCCGCCGGGCGGTGGAGCTCGGCGTGCGGCGGCTCGTGCTCCTGTCCGCGCGGGGCGAGGACCAGGCGGCGCCCGCCGAGCGGGCGGTGCGGGAGTCGGGTGCGCAGTGGACCGTCGTACGGGCGAGCTGGTTCGCCCAGAACTTCAGCGAGGGGCCGCTGCTCGAAGGGATGCGGGCCGGGGAGCTGGTGTTCCCCGCCGGGGAGGTGCTCGAACCGTTCATCGACTCGCGGGACATCGCGGATGTGGTGGTGGCGGTCCTGCGCCCCGGCTCGGACCACGCGGGGCGGATCGTGGAGGTGTCGGGGCCGCGGCTGCTGTCGTTCCGCGACGCGGTGGGGGAGATCGCGGCGGCCGCCGGGCGGGAGATCCGCTACGTTCCCGTGCCGGCCCGGGAGTACGCGGCCGCGCTGGCGGAGTTCGGGGTGCCGGCGCAGGAGCGGGAGTTCCTGGTCGAACTCTTCGAGACGAACCTGGACGGGCGCAACGCGCATCTCTCCGAGGGGGTGCGGGAGGTTCTGGGCCGGGAGGCGAGGGACTTCGGGGAGTTTGCCAGGGAGCATGCGGAGGCCGGCGTCTGGAAGGGATGAACCGGCGGACGGGCTGGATCTTCCAGCCCGTCCGGCGTTCGAGGACGAACCCGGCGGAGCCGGTGATGACGTCCGCCCCTACTCCGGAGGAGGCTGCTCGCTGTTGCTCCCGCTGCTGCCGCCCCCGCCGGAGGGCTTCTTGACGTGCGTGCGCAGGCGGGAGGAGACGTCGTCCGGGGGGAGGAAGCGGGACCAGCGTTCCGGGAACTCGGAGGGCATGTCCTGGTCGTCGGGATCGGCGGACGCCTCACGCGCCGCAGCGGCACGGGCCACCACCTCCACCGCCCGCGCCTCCCGTATCCGGTCGTTGGCCGCGCGCGCCGCCGCCGTGGCGACGGAGGGCCACACCCGGTCGATGGCGGCGTTCACCGCGGCCCCCACCAGGACCGCGAACGCGGACACGCCGATCCACAGGAGCACCGCCACCGGCGCCGCCAACGAACCGTAGATCGTGGGCCCTTCGACCGTGCTGGTCAGGTAGATCCGCAGCAGGAAGCTGCCGAGCACCCACATGCCAAGGGCGATCAACGCCCCCGGCATGTCCTCCACCCAGGGCGACCGCACCGGCACGGACACGTGGTACAGCGTCGTCAGGAACACCACCGACAGGAGCGTCACCACGGGCCAGTACAGGACCTGGACCACCGTCGTCGAGCCCGGCACCAGATTCACCACCGCATCGGGCCCCGCCACCATCAGCGGCAACGCCACCGAACCGATCAGCAGCGCCACGATGAACAGGCCGAACGCGAGCAGCCGGGTCTTGACGATGCCGCGGGCGCCGTCCAGGCCGTACATGACCGTGATCGTGTCGATGAAGACGTTCACGGCGCGCGAGCCCGACCACAGGGCGAAGAGGAAGCCGATGGAGATGACGTCGGGGCGGCCGACCCGCATGACGTCCTCCAGTATCGGCTGCGCGATCTGGCTGACGCCCTTGTCGGAGAGGACCGTGCGGGACGCCTCCAGGATGTTGTTCTCCACGCTGGCGATCGTGTTCGCGCCGGTCCACCGGTCCACGTACGCAAGCAGGCCGATCAGGCTCAGGAGCAGCGGTGGCACGGAGAGCAGCGTGAAGAACGCCGCCTCGGCCGCGAGACCCAGGATCCGGTATTCGACGCACGAGTTGACCGTGTCCTTGAGCAGCAGCCAGGCAGTCCTGCGCTTGGAGACGTTGCTGTAGAGAGCGCGGGCCCGGTTCCAGCGGCCGCTCGGCCTCCCGGGTGTTTCTTTTGCCTGGTGCACCTCCTTACCGTAGCGGCATGGCAGCCACCACCCACACAGTGACCAACCAGGCTCCGCCCCTGGTGGGATATGACGTCTTTACGTCTGACCGGGCTCTCGCAGAGGGAGTCGAACGGCATCTCGATCCCGCACTTCTCGGTGACGCGCGCGAGCAACTCTCCGAACTCGGGCGTACGGCGGGATCGGTCCAGGCGCGGGAATGGGGGTTTTCGGCCAATGAGAATCCGCCCGTTCTGCACACCCATGACCGCTATGGGAATCGCATCGACGAAGTCGCCTTCCATCCCTCGTGGCACCGGCTGCTCGGCAAGGCGGTGTCGGCGGGCCTGACCGCGGCCTGGTCACGGCCGGGCGGTCATCTGCGGCGCGCGGCCGGATTCCTGGTGTGGACGCAGGTCGAGGCGGGGCACGGCTGTCCGATTTCGATGACGCACGCGGCGGTGCCCGCGCTGCGGGCCGATCCGGCGCTCGCCGCCGAATGGGAGCCCCGGCTGACTTCTCCGGTCTACGACGAAGGTCTGCGCCCCGCGTCGCAGAAGGCCGGAGTGCTCTTCGGGATGGGCATGACGGAGAAACAGGGCGGAAGTGACGTGCGGGCGAATACGACACGCGCGCGTGCTCTCGCGGAAGAAGGCGCCTATGAACTCACGGGGCACAAGTGGTTCTGTTCCGCACCCATGTCCGACGGTTTTCTCGTGCTCGGCCAGGCCGACGCGGGACTCACGTGTTTTCTCGTGCCACGTGTGCTCGACGACGGCACCCGTAACGCCTTCGCCATTCAGCGCCTGAAGGACAAACTGGGAAATAAGTCGAATGCGTCCAGCGAAGTCGAGTTCGACGGGACGTGGGCGCGCCGGGTCGGCGAGGAGGGGCGCGGGGTGCGCACCATCATCGACATGGTGGCGGCCACGCGGCTCGACTGTGTCGTGGGCTCGGCGGCGCTGATGCGGCAGGCCGTCGCGCAGGCCGTGCACCACGCCACGTACCGCGAGGCGTTCGGCGGCAAGCTCGTCGACAAGCCGCTGATGCGCAACGTACTGGCGGATCTGGCCCTGGAGTCGGAGGCGGCCACGACGCTCGCGCTGCGGCTCGCGGCGGCGTACGACGACGGGAGCGAGCAGGAGCGGGCGTTCCTGCGGATCGCCGTCCCGGCCGCGAAGTACTGGGTGACCAAGCGCTGCACGCCGCTGGTGGTGGAGGCCCTCGAAGTGCTCGGCGGCAACGGATACGTCGAGGAGTCGGGGATGCCGCGGCTGCTGCGCGAGTCGCCGCTCAACTCGATCTGGGAGGGCTCGGGCAACGTACAGGCCCTCGACGTGCTGCGCGCGCTGCAACGGGAGCCGCAGGCCCTGAACGCCTTCCTCCAGGAGGTCGGTCTCGCGCGCGGCGCCGATCACCGCCTGGACGGCGCGATCAAGGCGCTCCTGACCGAACTGGCCGATCTGGACGGCATCGAGGCGCGGGCCCGCCGGCTCACCGAACGGATGGCACTCGTGCTCCAGGGTTCGCTGCTCGTGCGGTACGCACCCCCGGAGGTGGCCGACGCGTACTGCGCCTCACGGCTCGGCGGGGACTGGGGTTCGGCCTTCGGAACACTGCCGCACAGCCTCGATCTGGCGTCCGTGGTGGAGCGGGCGGCGCCCGGCGGGAACTAGCGCGATACGCGGGGGTGGTGCTGCGCCGACACGGCACCACCCCCGCGTTCAAGCCCCGTTGAGGAGCGTCGGCGCCGCGTGAACGGCGTCGGACATCAGCTTCGGACGCCGTGCGCCTGTCGGCGAGAGTTGCAGACCGTTGCAGTCATCGGTTCTTTGCCGGACTACATCGGTTCATTACTGAACCAACACCCTTGCCGCCGCTGACGGGGCACGATGGGTGGATGGCGACCTCGGCCTCCACGATTGACCTCGCGCGGATCTCCTCCATGGACTGCACGCAGGCCGCGCGGCTGCTCGCGAGCGTGCGCCACGCCACGCTGAACGGACAGCGGCCGCGGGTGCTGCCCCGCCCGGTGATCCAGGAGTCCTGGGGGCGGATGCTGCTCGGCGGGGTCGACCCGGACCGGGACTTCCGCTCGCAGCTGCTCGGCGTCGAGGAGCTGGAGGCCCGTCGGCGGGCGTCGCCGCTCGCGGAGGTCATGCCGTTGCTGCGGGACGCGCTCGTCTCGGTGGCGGACGCGGCGCACCACATCATGGTCGTCTGTGACGCCGAGGGCCGGGTCCTGTGGCGCGAGGGCAACGCCACGGTGCTGCGCAAGGCGGACTCGCTCGGCTTCGAGCTGGGCGCGGACTGGAGCGAGGGCGTCGTCGGCACGAACGGCGTGGGGACGCCGCTCGTCGTGCGCCGCCCCGTGCATGTGTTCTCCGCCGAGCATTTCGTGGAGACGCACCACCAGTGGACGTGCACGGGCGCCCCCGTCACCGATCCCCGTGACGGGCGTCTGCTCGGCGTGGTCGACATCAGCGGTCCGCTGACCACCATGCATCCCACGATGCTCGCCCTGGTCGACTCGGTGGCCAAGCTCGCCGAGGCCCGGCTGCGGGAGAACCACGCCTCGGCGCTGGACCGGCTGCGCTCGGTGGCGGCGCCGGTCGTCGCCCGCCTCGAGGGGCGCGCCGTCGCGGTGGACTCCCATGGATGGACGGCGGCGATCACGGGAATGCCGCCGACGAATCGTTTCGCCTTGCCCGGCTCCCTGGCCGCGGGCCACACCTGGCTGCCCTCGCTCGGCCCCTGCGCGGTGGAGCCGCTGCCCGGCGGCTGGCTGCTGCGTGTCGAGGAGGAGCCGCAGCCGCCGGCCGCGCGGCGGCTCGTCCTGGACGTGCGGGCGCCGCGGCGCTGGTCGGTCACCGTGGAGGGCGGCAGCGCGGGCGGCTGGACCCATGAGCTGAGCCCGCGCCACGCCGAGCTCCTTTTCCTGCTGTGCACGCACCGCAAGGGCCGCAGCGCCTCGGAGCTCGCCGAGGACATGTTCGGCGACCCGGCCCGTACGGTGACGGTCCGCGCCGAGCTCTCCCGGGTCCGCCGCTATCTGGGCAACCTCCTGGCCCACCGCCCCTACCGCTTCCCCGAGGACGTGGACGTGGACGTGCTCCTCCCCGACCACCCCGCGAACCTGCTCCCGCATTCGACGGCCCCGGCGGTGCGCGCGGCGCGCAGGGTGCCCGAGCCTTGAATGCCGGGGTGAGATCCCACCGCGTCGCACGTCGGGGCCGCCCCGCCTTGGCCGGTACCCCCGCCCCGTGATTCTCTGACCGGCATGAGCCTCACTGTCACCACCTGGTCCCTGGAGCAGACCGCTCCCGGCGATCTGCTTCCCGCCGCCGCGCCCGAGGGCGACGACGTGCGGATCGTCCGGGCCCAGATTCCCTCCCCGGAGTTCAGCCGCTTCCTCTACGCCTCCGTGGGCGGCGACATCCGCTGGACGGACCGGCTCTCCCTCTCTTACGCACAGTGGCAGGAGCAGCTCGGGAAGCCGGGCGTGGAGACCTGGGTCGCGTACGAGAAGGGGACACCCGCCGGGTACGTGGAGCTGGCGGCGCAGGACGGCGGTGTCGTGGAGATCGTGTACTTCGGGCTCATCCCGGCCTTCCGGGGGCGCCGGATCGGCGGGTATCTGCTCTCGTACGGGGTGCGGCGGGCCTGGGACCTGGCCGAGCGCTGGCCGGAGCTGGTGGCGACCAAGCGGGTGTGGCTGCACACCTGCTCCAAGGACGGCGAGCACGCCATGGACAATTACCTGCGGCGGGGCTTCAAGCTGTTCGACACGATGGTCGAGCAGGAGCCCGATGTCGCCACTCCCGGGCCGTGGCCCGGCGCCTAGCCCTCCGCGCGAACGAGGCCCGAGTGGGTGACTGAAACCACAGTGTCTCGCATTTCGAGACCCTCACGTCCACATATTGGATAATGGTGGACTGGGCCGAAAGTCCCGTGACACGCTTCCGTCATGGATCGCACTGGAATTGCCTTGGTGAGTCGGCGTCACGTCGATCTCTGCCGCATGTCCAGCGCCATGTGTCCGGCGAGCTGACAGCACCAGCGCCGACGACTTCCCCCGCTTCATCACTCCCCTGCGCACCGCCGCGCCCTCTGCGCGAAGTGTGCAGGTGAGAGCCGCCCTCAGCCCGCCTTGAAGGACGTATAGCCATGGCTGCCACCCCCGAAAAGCCCACGACTGCCGCGCCCCGGCGCAAGGCGAGCCGTCACCGTGGTGAGGGCCAGTGGGCCGTTGGCCACTTCACGCCGCTCAACGGCAACGAACAGTTCAAGAAGGACGACGACGGTCTCAATGTGCGGACACGCATTGAGACGATCTACTCGAAGCGCGGCTTCGACTCCATCGACCCGAACGACCTGCGCGGCCGTATGCGCTGGTGGGGGCTCTACACCCAGCGCCGCCAGGGAATCGACGGCGGCAAGACGGCCGTCCTGGAGCCCGAAGAGCTGGACGACGAGTACTTCATGCTGCGGGTCCGCATCGACGGCGGACGCCTCACCACCGAGCAGCTGCGCGTCATCGGCGAGATCTCGCAGGAGTTCGCACGCGGCACCGCCGACCTCACCGACCGGCAGAACGTCCAGTACCACTGGATCCGCATCGAGGACGTCCCCGAGATCTGGGAGCGCCTCGAAGCCGTCGGGCTGTCCACGACCGAGGCCTGCGGTGACACGCCCCGCGTCATCCTCGGCTCGCCGGTCGCCGGTGTCGCCGAGAACGAGATCATCGACGGCACCCCCGCGATCGACGAGATCAGCCGCCGCTTCATCGGCAGCCCGGAGTTCTCGAACCTGCCGCGCAAGTTCAAGACGGCGATCTCCGGCTCGCCGCAGCTGGACGTCGCGCACGAGATCAACGACATCGCCTTCGTCGGTGTCAACCACCCCGAGCACGGCCCCGGCTTCGACCTCTGGGTCGGCGGCGGCCTCTCCACCAACCCCAAGCTGGGCGTGCGGCTCGGCGCCTGGGTGCCGCTCGACGAGGTGCCGGACGTGTGGTCCGGCGTCATCGGCATCTTCCGCGACTACGGCTACCGCCGGCTGCGCACCCGCGCCCGCCTGAAGTTCCTGGTCGCCGACTGGGGCCCCGAGAAGTTCCGGCAGATCCTCCAGGACGAGTACCTCAAGCGCGAGCTCCTCGACGGGCCCGCGCCCGAGCAGCCGGCCGGCACCTGGCGCGACCACCTCGGCGTGCACAAGCAGCAGGACGGCCGCTTCTACGTCGGCTTCGCACCCCGCGTCGGACGCGTGGACGGCGCGACGCTCACGAAGATCGCCGATGTCGCCGCGGCCCACGGCTCGGGCCGTCTGCGTACCACCGCCGAGCAAAAGATGATCGTGCTCGACGTCGAAGAGGCGCAGGTCGAGTCGCTCGTGGCGGGGCTCGAAGCCCTCGACCTGCGGGTGACGCCCTCCCCCTTCCGGCGCGGCACCATGGCCTGCACCGGCATCGAGTTCTGCAAGCTGGCGATCGTCGAGACCAAGGTGCGCGGCGCCACGCTCATCGACGAACTGGAGCGCCGCATCCCGCAGTTCGACCAGCCGATCACCATCAACATCAACGGCTGCCCGAACGCCTGCGCCCGCATCCAGGTCGCCGACATCGGCCTCAAGGGCCAGCTCGTCCTGGACGACGAGGGCAACCAGGTCGAGGGCTTCCAGGTGCACCTCGGCGGTGCGCTGGGCCTGGAGGCCGGGTTCGGCCGCAAGGTGCGCGGCCTGAAGGTCACGTCGGCCGAACTGCCCGACTACGTCGAGCGGGTCCTCACGCGCTTCCAGGAGGAGCGCGCGGACGACGAGCGCTTCGCCACCTGGGTGGCCCGTGCCAGCGAGGAGGCCCTCAAGTGAGCGAGCGCGCCGCCCCCTTCCACTGCCCCTACTGCGGCGACGAGGACCTGCGCCCCAACGAGACCGGTCACGGCGCCTGGGAATGCGCCGCGTGCAATCGAGCCTTCCAGTTGAAGTTCCTCGGGCTGCTCGCCCGGGGAGTTCAGCGCAACGACGTCGGAGGGGAAGAGATATGACGACCGCTCAGGTCCAGGAGCAGCGTACGGACGACGAGTTGAAGGCGCTCGCCGAGCAGGCGGGGCGGGACCTGGAAGACGCCTCGGCCCTTGAGATCCTGCGGTGGGCCGTGGACACCTTCGGCGAGCGCTTCTGCGTGACCTCCTCCATGGAGGACGCCGTCGTCGCCCACCTCGCCTCGCGGGCCCGCCCCGGCGTGGACGTCGTGTTCCTCGACACCGGCTACCACTTCCCGGAGACGATCGGCACGCGTGACGCCGTCGCCGCCGTGCTGGACGTCAACGTCATCACGCTCACGCCGAAGCAGACGGTCGCCGAGCAGGACGCCGAGTTCGGCGCGAAGCTGCACGACCGCGATCCCGACCTGTGCTGCGCCATGCGGAAGGTCAAGCCCCTTGAGGAGGGCCTGACTTCGTACGCCGCGTGGGCGACCGGTCTGCGCCGCGACGAGTCCCCGACCCGGGCGAATACCCCGGTCGTCGGCTGGGACGAGAAGCGCCGCAAGGTCAAGATCTCCCCGATCGCCCGCTGGACGCAGGACGACGTGGACGCCTACGTCACCGAGCACGGCGTCCTGACCAACCCCCTCCTGATGGACGGCTACGGCTCCGTGGGCTGCGCGCCCTGTACCCGCCGCCTCCTGGAGGGCGAGGACGCGCGCGCCGGACGCTGGTCGGGCAACGCCAAGACCGAGTGCGGGATCCATTGATGACACAGCCGCACGAAGCCGCAGAGTCCCGACACGTATCGGAGAAGCACGTGACCACCGGAGCCACCATCTGGCTCACCGGCCTGCCCAGCGCGGGCAAGACCACCATCGCGTACGAACTGGCGGGCAAGCTCCGCGACGAGGGCCACCGGGTCGAGGTGCTCGACGGCGACGAGATCCGCGAGTTCCTCTCGGCGGGCCTCGGCTTCAGCCGCGCGGACCGGCACACGAACGTGCAGCGCATCGGCTTCGTCGCCGAACTGCTCGCCCGTAACGGCGTGAAGGTCCTGGTGCCGGTGATCGCCCCGTTCGCCGACAGCCGCGAGGCGGTGCGGGGACGCCACCAGAAGGGCGGCACGCCCTACCTGGAGGTCCACGTCGCCACGCCGGTGGAGGTCTGCTCCGTACGCGACGTGAAGGGGCTGTACGCCAAGCAGGCGGCCGGTGAGATCTCCGGTCTCACCGGGGTCGACGACCCCTACGAGGCACCCGAGTCACCCGATCTGCGCATCGAGTCCCAGGACCAGACCGTGCAGGAGTCCGCGGCGGCCTTGCGCGCGCTGCTCATCGAAAGGGGTCTGGCATGACCACGACCGTGGCCACCGTGAGCGAGGGCACCGACAGCCCGTACGCGCTCAGCCACTTGGACGCCCTTGAGTCCGAGGCAGTGCACATCTTTCGCGAGGTGGCGGGCGAGTTCGAGCGGCCGGTGATCCTCTTCTCCGGCGGCAAGGACTCGATCCTCATGCTGCACCTGGCGCTGAAGGCCTTCGCCCCCGCGGCGATCCCCTTCTCGCTCCTCCACGTGGACACCGGGCACAACTTCCCCGAGGTCCTCGCCTACCGCGACCGCGTGGTCGCCGAGCACGGCCTGCGCCTGCACGTCGCCTCCGTGCAGGACTACATCGACGCGGGCAAGCTGCGCGAGCGCCCCGACGGGACGCGCAACCCCCTCCAGACGGTGCCGCTCACCGAGAAGATCCAGAGCGAGAAGTTCGACGCGGTCTTCGGCGGCGGGCGCCGCGACGAGGAGAAGGCGCGCGCCAAGGAGCGGGTGTTCTCCCTGCGGGACGAGTTCTCGCAGTGGGACCCGCGCCGCCAGCGCCCCGAGCTGTGGCAGCTCTACAACGGCCGGCACGCCCCCGGCGAGCACGTCCGCGTCTTCCCGATCTCCAACTGGACCGAGCTGGACGTCTGGCAGTACATCGCCCGCGAGGGCATCGAGCTCCCCGAGATCTACTTCGCGCACGAGCGTGACGTGTTCCGGCGCTCCGGGATGTGGCTGACCGCCGGCGAGTGGGGCGGTCCCAAGGACGACGAGACCGTCGAGAAGCGCCTCGTGCGCTACCGCACGGTCGGCGACATGTCCTGCACCGGCGCCGTCGACTCCGACGCCACCACCCTTGACGCCGTCATCACCGAGATCGCCGCGTCCCGTCTCACCGAGCGCGGCGCCACCCGCGCCGACGACAAGATGTCCGAGGCCGCGATGGAAGACCGCAAGCGCGAGGGGTACTTCTAACCATGACCAGCACCACCGAACCCGACAAGGCGCAGCCGCTCTCGAACGAGCAGCTGTCGGCCACCACCCTGCTGCGCTTCGCCACGGCCGGTTCCGTCGACGACGGCAAGTCCACCCTCGTGGGCCGCCTCCTGCACGACTCCAAGTCGGTCCTCACCGACCAGCTCGAAGCCGTGGAGCGTGCCTCCGCCAGCCGCGGCGCCGAGGCGCCCGACCTGGCGCTGCTCACCGACGGCCTGCGGGCCGAGCGCGAGCAGGGCATCACCATCGACGTGGCCTACCGCTACTTCGCGACCCCGCAGCGCCGGTTCATCCTCGCCGACACCCCGGGGCACGTGCAGTACACCCGGAACATGGTCACCGGTGCCTCCACCGCCGACCTCGCCGTGGTCCTGGTCGACGCCCGCAACGGCGTCATCGAGCAGACCCGCAGGCACGCCGCCGTCGCCGCCCTCCTTCGCGTCCCGCACGTGGTGCTCGCCGTGAACAAGATGGACCTCGTCGCGTACGAGGAGACCGTCTTCGCGAAGATCGCCGAGGAATTCACCGCGTACGCGAGCCAGTTGGGGGTCCCGGAGATCACCGCGATCCCGATCTCGGCGCTGGCCGGCGACAACGTGGTGGAGCCGTCCTCCAACATGGACTGGTACGGCGGCCCCACGGTCCTGGAGCACCTGGAGACGGTCCCGGTCAGCCACGACCTGACCTCCTGCCACGCGCGCCTGCCCGTCCAGTACGTGATCCGCCCGCAGACCGCCGAGCACCCCGACTACCGGGGCTACGCCGGACAGATCGCGGCGGGCACCTTCCGGGTCGGCGAGTCCGTGACGGTGCTTCCCTCGGGCAAGACGTCGAAGATCTCGGGCATCGACCTGCTCGGCGAGCCGGTGGACGTCGCCTGGACGCCGCAGTCCGTGACGCTGCTCCTGGAGAGCGACATCGACATCGCGCGCGGCGACCTGATCGTGCCGAGCGGCGACCAGCCGCAGACCTCGCAGGACCTCACGGCGACGGTCTGCCATGTCGCGGACACGGCGCTGGCCGTCGGCCAGCGGGTGCTGCTCAAGCACACCACCCGCACGGTCAAGGCGATCGTCAAGGACATCCCCTCGCGGCTCACCCTGGACGACCTCTCCCAGCACCCGGCCCCCGGCGAGCTGGTCGCCAACGACATCGGCCGCGTCGTCATCCGCACGGCCGAGCCGATCGCCGTCGACTCCTACGCCGCGTCGCGCCGCACCGGGTCCTTCCTCCTGATCGACCCGGCCGACGGCACGACGCTCGCGGCGGGCATGGCGGGCGACGCCTTCGCCGAAACCGTCGAGACGGTCGAAGAGGCCAAGAAGGCGGCGGACGACGAGGGCTGGGACTTCTGACCATGACCTCCATCGACTACTTCTCGACCTTCGCGAAGGAGGGCGGCCGCATCGGCAGCGGCGCCCTCGGCAGCGGGCAGGGCGGGGTCGGGCGATGTGCGTGATGACGTACGCGCACTGCCTGCGCGCCCACACCCCCCGCGAGTTCGACCTGCGAAGACGAAAACCTGCCGATCTCCCGGCCGCGCCCTGACGGCGCAGGCCGGGCCAACGAGAGGACCACCTCCCGTGCCTGCCAGCTTCCGCGCTCCACGCACCACCGGCGGCCGCCGTGCCCTTGCCGCCGTGGCAGCCCTGCCACTGCTCGCCGTAGTGCTCACCTCCTGCGGCTACGGATCCAACGCGGCCGACGACAACGACAAGGCCGAAGTGGCCGCGGGTGCGAAGAAGATCGAGGGCCTGGACGAGGTGAAGATCGGGTACTTCCCGAACCTCACGCACGCCACCGCGCTCGTCGGTGACCAGGAGGGCCTGTTCCAGAAGGAACTGGGCGCGACGAAGGCCAAGTACACGCAGTTCAACGCGGGCCCCTCCGAGATCGAGGCGCTGAACTCGAAGTCGATCGACATCGGCTGGATCGGCCCGTCGCCCTCCATCAACGGCTACACCAAGTCCCAGGGCAAGAACCTGCGCATCATCGGCGGCTCGGCGTCCGGCGGCGTGAAGCTGGTGGTCAACCCGGACAAGATCAAGTCCCTGGACGACGTCAAGGGCAAGAAGATCGCCACGCCGCAGCTGGGCAACACCCAGGACGTCGCCTTCCTGAACTGGATCAAGGAAAAGGGCTGGAAGGTCGACGCGGAGAGCGGCAAGGGCGACGTCTCGGTGGTCCGCACCGACAACAAGATCACCCCTGACGCCTACAAGTCAGGCTCGATCGACGGCGCCTGGGTACCGGAGCCGACCGCGTCGAAGCTGGTCGCCGAGGGCGGCAAGGCGATCCTCGACGAGGCCGACCTGTGGCCGGACAAGAAGTTCGTGATCACGAACATCATCGTGTCGCAGTCGTTCCTCAAGGAGCACCCCAAGGTCGTCGAGGCCGTCCTGCGCGGTTCGGTGAAGACTAACCAGTGGATCAAGGACAACCCGGAAAAGGCCAAGGCGTCCGCCAACGCCGCCCTCAAGGAGGCGTCCGGCAAGGAACTGCCCGCCGACGTCATCGACCCGGCGTGGAAGTCCATCCAGACCACGGACGACCCGCTGGCCGCCACGCTCGACTCCGAGGCCGACCACGCGGTCAAGGCAGGCCTCCTGGACAAGCCGAACCTCAAGGGCATCTACGACCTGAGGCCGCTGAACAAGGTCCTGAAGGCCGAGGGCAAGTCCCCTGTCGACGACGCCGGTCTCGGCGTCAAGTAACCCCGGAATCAGACCAGTTCCCAGGAGGTGACGACCATGGCGACAAGCACCCTCGCCAAGGCGGCGGAGGACATCACGGCCGCCCCGCACGCAGCCCGGATCGAGCATGTCTCGAAGTCCTTCGCCACGCCCGCCGGGCAGCAGCTCGTCCTGGACGACATCACGCTCGATGTCGCTCCCGGCGAGTTCGTCACCCTCCTGGGGGCCTCGGGCTGCGGCAAGTCGACGCTGCTCAATCTGGTGGCCGGGCTCGACGAGCCGTCGGCGGGCGACATCGCCACCGACGGCCGCCCGGCCCTGATGTTCCAGGAGCACGCGCTGTTCCCGTGGCTGACCGCGGGCAAGAACATCGAGCTAGCCCTGAAGCTGCGCGGCGTCGGGAAGGCCGAGCGGCGCGAGCGCGCCGAGGAGCTCCTCGGTCTCGTACGGCTGCAAGGGGCGTACGGCAAGCGGGTGCACGAGCTGTCCGGCGGCATGCGCCAGCGGGTGGCCCTGGCCCGCGCCCTCGCGCAGGACAGCAAGATCCTGCTGATGGACGAGCCGTTCGCGGCGCTCGACGCGATCACGCGCGACGTCCTGCACGACGAACTGACCCGCATCTGGCGCGAGACCAACGTCTCCGTCCTGTTCGTCACGCACAACGTGCGCGAGGCCGTGCGCCTCGCCGAGCGCGTCGTGCTCCTCTCGTCGCGTCCGGGCCGGGTGGCGCACGAGTGGCGGGTCGACATCCCCCACCCGCGCCGCATCGAGGACCCCGCCGTGGCGGAACTGTCCGTCGAGATCACCGAACAACTGCGTGGGGAGATCCGCCGACATGGCAAGGACTGACACTCCGGTCGACAAGGTCGACACGACCGACCGGGACAGCAGCCAGGACCTGGCCGGTCTGGAGGCGGGCCTGGACGCGCTCGACGCGGTCCAGACCCGGCGTACGCCCTTCCGGCAGACCTTCGTCAAGAAGATCCTGCCGCCCGTGACCGCCGTCGTGCTCGTCCTCGTGGTGTGGCAGATCCTGGTGTGGGCGAAGGTCACCGACTCCTACAAGCTGCCCGCGCCCTCGGCCGTCTGGGACGAGGTGCAGGCAGCCTGGCTGGAGGGGACGCTCCTGGAGTACATCTGGACGTCCGTCTCGCGCGGTCTGCTCGGCTTCCTGATGGCGCTGGCGATCGGTACGCCGCTGGGCCTGATCGTGGCCCGGGTGCGGTTCGTCAGGGCGGCGATCGGCCCGATCCTGTCCGGCCTCCAGTCACTGCCGTCGGTGGCGTGGGTGCCGCCGGCCGTGATCTGGCTCGGCCTCAACGACCAGATGATGTTCGCGGTGATCCTGCTCGGCGCGGTCCCCTCGATCGCCAACGGCCTGGTCGCGGGCGTCGACCAGGTGCCGCCGCTGTTCCTGCGCGCGGGCCGCACCCTGGGGGCGACGGGCCTGCGCCACACCTGGCACATCGTGATGCCCGCGGCGCTGCCCGGCTACCTGGCCGGTCTCAAGCAGGGCTGGGCGTTCTCGTGGCGCTCGCTGATGGCCGCGGAGATCATCGCGCAATCCCCCGACCTGGGCATGGGGCTCGGGCAGCTCCTGGAGGCGGGCCGCACGAACAGCAGCATGTCCCAGGTGTTCTTCGCGATCTTCCTCATCCTGATCGTCGGTATCGCCATCGACCTGCTGATCTTCAGTCCCCTCGAGCGGCGCGTGCTGCGCAGCCGAGGACTCCTGGTGAGGAGCTGACCTGCCATGTACGGCCGTCCCGTCCTGCTCGTCGTCGCTCACGGCAGCCGCGATCCGCGGCATGCCGCGACGGTGCGCGCCCTGGTGCGACGGGTGCGGGAGCAGCGGCCGGGGCTGCGGGTGGAGACCGGTTTCCTGGACTTCGACTCGCCCTCGGTCCCCGAGGTGCTCGAATCCCTGGACGCCGAGGGCGTACGGGACGTGATCGCGCTGCCCCTGCTCCTCACCCGGGCGTTCCACGCGAAGTCGGACATCCCCGCGGTCCTGAGCCAGGCGCCGCCCCGCCTGCGTATCCGGCAGGCGGCGGTGCTCGGCCCCTCGCCGCTGCTCCTGACCGCTCTGGAGGAGCGGCTGTACGAGGCGGGCCTCACGCCCGCCGACAAGTCCTCGACCGGGGTCGTGCTGGCCGCGGCGGGGTCATCGGACCCGGAGGCGATCGCAGTGATCGCTGAAATCGCGCGGGAGTGGCGGCACACCGGTTGGTGCGCCGTGCGGCCTGCGTTCGCCTCCGCATCTCTGCCCCGCACGGAGGACGCCGTGCGGGAGTTGCGGGAACTCGGTGTGCGCCGGGTGGCGGTGGCGCCCTATGTCATCGCGCCCGGTTTCCTGCCGGACCGTATCGCGCGGGGCGCGGCCGACGCGGACGTCACCGCTCAAGTCCTGGGCGCGTCGGCCGGGTTGGCGCGGCTGCTCGTGCAGCGCTACGACGAGGCACGTTCTGGGTCCGGTGTGGTCGGGCGGGTGGCGCGGGTTCCCGTGCTGGCCTAGCTTGTGGGTTCATGACCCTCACCAGATCCCGGACGCTCTGGCTGCGGACCGAGCCTCTGCACGCAGTGATCTACTTCGACGAGCGCTGCCGCGATCTGGGCAGGTCGCTGGGCCTCAAGGGCTTCTGGATGGGCTATTTCGCGGCCCGTACGGCTCCCATGGGCCCGATCGAGGCGGGTCCGGCGACGGCCTCGCTGGGTGTCTTCGCCCCCGGCATGGTGGCGCGGGCCCTGCCATCCGCCTGGCAGTACGTGTCGCCGGGCCGGATCGTGGAGGAGCGCGCGGCCTGCACGGCGCGGGCCCTTCGCGCCCTGGTGCCGGGCATCGACGACCAGGCCGTCGCGCTGTGCCCGCCCCTGGCGGCGATGGTCGAGGACGCCCCTTCGCCGGCCCGCCCGCTGTTCGCGGCGAACCGGGACGTGAGCGACCGGACCGACCCGGTGCAGCGGCTGTGGCAACTGGTCACCTGTGTCCGCGAGTTCAGGGGCGACGCGCATGTCGCCGCGCTGGCCGACCACGGCCTGGACGCCTGCGAGGCGGTGGTGCTCGCCGCCGCCACGGGCCGCGTGGACCCGGACACCATCCGGCACGACAGGGGGTGGACCGAGCAGGAGTGGGAGCATGCGGTGGACCGGCTGCGCGGGCGCGGCCTGCTCGACGGGGACGGACACATCACCGAGCACGGCCGCACGGAGCGGGAGTTGATCGAGGACGCCACGGACCGCCTCGCGGCCCGGCTGCTGCGTCCGCTCGCGGCCAGGGACGCGGACGCGCTCCTGGCCGCACTCGAACGCCCGGTGCGGCAGATCCTCGCGGCGGGCCTCGTCCCGTTCCCCAATCCGATCGGGCTGCCGCGTCCCACGGCTTAGTCAATCCGGTTGCCGAAGGGCCGCTCGTGCCCCTACCGTCACGCCGATGACCCCCGTACTTCGTTCCGAACGCCTGAGCCTGTCCCCGTACGTCGCCGCCGACGAGGAACAGTTCGTCTCGCTGCTCCAGGACGAGGCCGTGGGGCGCTGGTTCGGGGACGGGATGCAGAGCGTGGAGCAGACCCATGCGCTGTTCCGCCGGATCTTCGGGCTCGTGTACGCCGAGAACCAGTTCCCGGTGTGGGCGGTGCGGCACGAGGGGCGCTATATCGGGCACGCGGAGATAAAGCCGTCGCCCGAGAGCTGGCTCGACGGCCACGAGATCGTCTACGGCCTCTTCAGGGGCAGCTGGGGCAAGGGCCTGGGCACGGAGCTGGCCCGGCTGCTCACCGCGTACGGCCACGAGACCCTGTCCCTGTCCGAGGTGCACGCGACGGTGGACGCCCAGAACACCGCGTCGCTCACGGTCCTCAAGCGCCTGGGCTATAAGCAGGGCCGGTCGGTCCCGGAGGACAACGGCCGTACGACGCTCCTGATGACCTCGGCGCTCAGCTGAAGTCCAGGCCTCCGGTGCGGGTGCGCTTCAGCTCGAAGAGGTCGGGGCAGCCCGCGAGCACCCGGAAGCTGTCGAAGAGCCGCACCGCGTCGTCGCCGCGCGGAATCGCCCGCAGCACGGGGCCGAACCAGACGGTGCCGTCGACGTGGATCGTGGGGGTGCCGACGTAGGCGCCCTCCTCGGGGTCCTTGCCCGCGTCATGGCTGCGGCGCACCGCGTCGTCGTACGCCGGGTCGTACGCGGCGCCGGCCAGGGCGGCGGGCAGGCCGGTCTCGGCCAGGGCTTCGGCGATGACCTGGTCGAAGTCCTCGTTCTTGTCCTGGTGGATGCGGGTTCCGAAGGCCGTGTAGAGGTCCCGGAGCACGTCCTCGCCGTGCTGCTCGGCCGCGGCGGCGGCGACCCGTACCGGACGGATCGACTTGTCGACGAGCTCCCGGTACCAGTCGGGCAGTTCGTTGCCGGTGTTGTGGAAGTACAGGCTCATCACGTGGAAGCGGAGGTCGAGGTCGCGGGCGCGCTCGACCTCCAGGATCCAACGGGAGGTGATCCAGGCGAAGGGGCAGGCCGGATCGAACCAGAAGTCGATGCGGGTCCGGGGAGCGGTTTCCCCGGAAGCCTTCGAGGTGTCTTCCGTCGTCGTCATGAGCCGACCCTACCGAGCAAATGGCGCACTCTTGTGGGCCATTCACCCTTACTACGGGCGGGCCAATTCCTCTGCCTGCGCCACCCGGCCCAGCAGTTCGGCCACCGTCATCGACCCCGCCTCGCGCCGTTCGCGCGCGAACGTGTTCGCCACGGCCTGAAGGGCGTCGTTCACCGGCGTCGGCACCGCGTGCAGGCGGCCGAGCAGCGCGATCTCGCCGTTGAGGTAATCCGCCTCGATGGTGCCCGTGCCCCGGCTCAGGCTCTGCCAGGACGAGCCGCCGCCGCGTTCCGAGCCGTCGAAGGGCTCGAAGCTGACGCGGTCGCCCCGCGCCTCCTTCTGCTCCTGCTCGCCCACCGCCTCGATGCCCGCGGCGGCGAGCACCGCCTCGCCCTCCGCGCGTGCCCGCCGGTAGAGAGCGATGGCCTCCTGGCCGGCGAGCACGCCCGTGACCGCCTCGATGGAGTTGGCGAGGTTGGCGAGCAGCTTCCCGTACTTCCAGCGCATCACGTCCGGCACGACGGGCGAGAGCAGCTTCGACTTCTCCAGATCGGCGGAGACGAGCCGGGCGGTGTCGTCCGTGCCCCCGGGGTAGCAGCCCAGATGCAGGATGCCCGTGTAAGGGGCACCCGCCGCGGAGACCGAGCCGGGCTCGACGTGGGTCGCGGGCAGCCAGACGCACATCCCGTACACCCGCCGGAAGCGGCGCAGCGCGATGCGCTCGCTCTCCACGCCGTTCTGCGCGCAGATCAGCGGAAGGACCTCGGCGGCCGTTCCGCCGCCGGCCACCGGGCGTCCGCTCCAGGCGTCGAGGGCCGCGGCGCAGTCCTGCGTCTTCACGGCGAGGAAGAGCACGTCGTCCGCGCGCAACTCGCCCAGTTCCTCCGGGGTCCGCACGACGGGCAGCCGGTGGACGGCCGTCCCGTCGGCCGTCCTGACCCGAAGGCCGTTCTCCCGTACCGCCTCGTAGTGCGCGCCCCGCGCGACGAGGACCACGTCATGGCCGCTCCCGGCGAGGCGTCCGCCCACCGTGCCGCCGATCGCCCCTGCTCCGATGATGATGTAGCGCATGGAGCCGAGCCTCGCACATCCGGCCGGGGAAGATCAGGTTTCCGACGGGCCGTCCGGGCCGAACGGGGTTCCCTGGTGGAACCAGAGCAGCCACTGGCCCTCGTGCCGTCGCCACAGCGAACTGCGGTGCGCCCTGCGGCCGTTGCTCTCGGTGTCGAAGGTCAGGTGGACGACGTCGTCGGCGAGTTCGACGCCCCGCATCCGGGAGGTCATGATCGGGCGGCCGGTGCGGTGCGTGTTCTCGCCGAGGGCCTTGATGATCGACTCGCGGTCCCAGGGGGTGCCGGAGGCGCCGAACTCGGTGAACTCCGGGTGCAGCAGCTGCGCGAGCAGTGCGGGCTGCGTACGCACCTCGGGGGCGAGCAGCCGCAGTTCGGCCTCGATGGCGGCGTCGACGGCGGGGGTCCGGTCAGCCATGGTCCGGCTCCCCGGTCAGTTCCACCAGCTTGGTGACGGTGTTCCAGTTGCGGGACGTGGCGATGACGCCCTTGAACAGGGCGGGGCGCGAGAGGACCTCGCCCAGCTTGGAGCGGCCGAGTCCGTCCGGCGTGTAGAGGTAGAGGGCACGGTCGCCGAGCCGGAACTCCTCGGGGAGGAACGCCGCCCGGTCGAGGCCGTCGAGCCGGGACGCGTCGACCGGCTCGGAGAAGTACGTGACGTGCAGCTGCTTTCCTTCGAGGGCGGACGCCGGGAAGGGGCAGGCGTCGGCGACCGCCTTCAGATAGGCGCCGTCGCGCACCAGGACGTCCACGGCGAAGCCGAAGTGCCCCTCGATGGCCTCGCTGACCCGCGCGGCCAGGGCGTCCTCTCCGCCGGCGTCATCGGCCGCGGTGGTGAAGACCGCGTTGCCGCTCTGCAGATGGGTGCGTACGTCGCCGAATCCGAGTCCGGAGAGCAGCGGACGCAACTCCCCCATCGGCACCTTCTTCTTGCCGCCCACGTTGATGCCGCGCAGGAGCGCCGCGTATGCCTTGACCGTCATCCGCACACCATAAGACGGCCGCCGCGCCCCGTGGGGGTGGGCGCGGCGGCCGCCTGCCCTGTGGGTGCTGCCCGGCCGGGTGCGTGTCGTGGGGGTATGGCCCGGCCGGGTGCGACTGCCAGGTGTTACTCGACGACCTTGAGCAGCTTGTTGGGCGTGCCCTCGCTCGGGTTCGAGATCTTGTCGGCGGTCGCGCCGTCGGTCAGCGCCTTGGAGACGGCGTCCGGCTTGGCGTCCGGGTGGGCGCCGAGGTAGACGGCCGCTGCGCCCACGACGTGCGGGGTGGCCATCGACGTACCGGAGATCGTGTTGGTGGCGTCGTCGCCCGTGTTCCAGTCGGACGTGATGTCCGAGCCCGGGGCGTAGATGTCCACGACCTTGCCGAAGTTGGAGAAGTCCGACTGCTCGTCGTCCTTGGTGGAGGAGGCGACCGTGATGGCCTCCTTCACGCGGGACGGGGAGCCCTGACCGGCGTCCGAGGACTCGTTGCCGGCCGCGACCGCGAAGGTGACGCCGGAGGCGATGGCCTTCTGGACCGCCGCGTCGAGCGCCTCGTCGGCGCCGCCGCCCAGGCTCATGTTGGCGACCGAGGGGCCCTCGTGGTTCTTGGTGACCCAGTCGATGCCCGCGACGACCTGCTCGGTGGTGCCGGAGCCCTGGTCGTCCAGGACGCGGACCGCGACGATCTTCGCCTTCTTGGCGACGCCGTGCGCCTCGCCGGCGATGGTGCCCGCGACGTGCGTGCCGTGGCCGTTGCCGTCGTCCGCGTTGTCGTCGTTGTCGACGGCGTCGAAGCCGGAGGTGGCACGGCCGCCGAAGTCCTTGTGGCTGACGCGGACACCGGTGTCGATGACGTACGCCGTGGCGCCCTCACCGGCCGCGTCGGGGTACGTGTACTTCTTGTCGCCCGCGGTGTCGTCCTGGTCGATGCGGTCCAGGCC